>JBFIDQ010000010.1:0-21951 GCA_041603795.1 Chlamydiales bacterium | reverse complement strand
TGTCTGATGTCTTCCCATTTGGTAGTCTCCGGTGTAGTCATTAAAAGTCGTTATGAAGATTCAGACTATCGGATCCTTGTTCAAAATTCAATTCAAAACTTTTCTTACAGAGTACTAGTCATAAAGGTTCACCAGGTTTCAGCCCGTCAGGTCTCCTTTAGACAAACTCGATTCTTCTGGCAACCTCAAGAAAGAACGTTTTAGACCAAAGATCTAGAGAGCGCGGGTCCTTGACAAAAGGGAGCACATCGCTCTTGGCCGCTTCGATGGATAAACTCTCGATTTTTTCGGCTAGTAACCCTTGGAATTGGTCGATGTTAAATGGAACTTCCGGGTCGATATGACTGGTTTGGATCATACGTTGCTTGAGGTGATGAAGGCGCAGAGGGATCCTTTGTCCCACGTACCAAACAAAATCATACCAATCGCGACCTTTTACCCTTTTTTTCCACGTTCGGCAAAGGAGGGCGTGTAATTTCCCAGCGAATAGATCCGAAGGCGCATACACTCGCGCAGAGAAGGGCGTGGGTTGCAAATGTATCAGGCTCTCTGTTTGAAACCCTCCGGGAGGGTCAATGTCTATCTCAAACTTCACCTTTAGCTTGGAGTGTAGGTGACATTGCTTTTGTACAGCCTCCGGTATGCCAATAGCAATTAGGTGTTGGATGGTATTTGCCTTGATAAAGGAGGAACGGATATTCGCTTCTTCTCTCTTGATTTTACGTTCAATATCTACAGTGAATCCAAGAGCCTCTAACTCGTTTTGAATGGCTCTTTCCATTGTTTCGATGGCAAAGTCGGCGTCAGGCTCAAGAAGTGAAAAGTCAAGATCCTCACTAAACCGATCGAGTCCATGAAAAATTCGCAGCGCAGTACCTCCATAGAAGGCGGCTTTTTCGAAGAAACCACTTCTCCAAAGGCCGGTGAGAGCCACCTCTTGGATGATTTCCTTGAGGGCGTTCGTATAATCCGTCTCGGTCTCACATTGGTAGCGGTCCAACATTTTTAGTATGGCGGGGCTTAGCGGCATCTTAACTCAACTAGGTTGTAGAGGTGCTGTGTGACTGGTTTAGCGTACACTTCGGCAATTTCACGGATTAGATGGCGGTCGAGATTTTGAATAACGGCCTCCTCGATACGCAGGCTTTCGGTTAAATGATCCCAGAGAGCAAGTGGTGATTCAATTTCTGGCGTCCGTGAAATTAGGCAGTCGGCGATTGCCTTTTCGGGAGTTGCAATGTAGAAAGAAGTTCCGTCACCCCTCTGGATCCAGTCCAATCCCACAGGAAACTTGCGCGGAGCAAGATGTTGATAAGAAAATCGCCCGATCGGTGTTTCGTATCGCCAGTTTTTTTTGGGTGTAATCGAGGTGATTTCATGGACCGCTTCTGGTATGAAGCCATAGAAATGAAGAGCATATTCGAGCGACAGTGCGGAGGGCCCTAGAAGCATGTTGGCAACGATTTCGATCGAAATGGGCCGCCGTCGCCAACGCTTGCCAAAAGCATAGATTCCTCTGCGAAGGCGAATGATGTCCCCATTTGCAATCAACTTGGTCACTTTATCCTTCGGCTTCCGGTACCCAGTGAGTGCCTTCTTTAGGATTAAGGAGTCAAACTCCTCTCCGGGTATGGCATTGCGTAGATTTTCAATCATACGCTCATGATTGGATCTTCTTGTGTATAAGTCAACATACATGGTCAGAAGGTCCATAATTAATGGACTTTCGTGCCGGTTTGATCTGCCTATTGCTGGATAAGTCTATTTTTTACTGTGATTGGAGGCATGTTCCCTAATAGATCTAAAGTTGAGGCGCTGGACAGCCAAGAGCTTCCGTTATAGCGCGGAACAGCACCTTCTCCTCCTGATGAGGCTCGCCACCGTAGGTGATGATTTGACTACAAGCCTGTAGGAGGCTCTTTTTTAGTGGTGGTGTGAGCGCGCTTAGGCGATCGATTGCCTCGTCCATATGCTCGAGGCGACAGCGGGAAAGAGGTAAAATCTCAAGGTTGTCAGTCGATAAAAGCGTGGAAGCTTGTCGAAATGCTTCCTGTGCCGCGGCCTCATCGTGGCCTAGATAGGCAAGAGTCGAGAGGAGGAGGGCGCACTCTTCGTTTACTTTTTCAATCTGTCGACAATACATCCGTGGTGTGTTGGCTAGCTGGAAGGCAACGTCAAGATTGTGAGTCAGAACCTTCAGCATCATCCACTCGAATAGACTCACTTGCTGGTCCGCTTGGATCAACGTCTCACAGTTGCTCCTGAACTGCTGGTACTGTTGCAGAGAGAGCGTACGCAGAGCCGGTAGGGAGAGATCGATGAGCGGGAGGCGTGCTTGAAGTCCGGCACTCTTAAGCTGCGGGAGCAATTTTAGTGTCTCCTCATATACGTGAGGATCCGCTTTTCGCTTCAGTTGCTCCATCTGTGCGCTGGCCACTCCCTGTACATCGCTTGTCAGTAGACAATAGATGACCGCTCGAGCACCGTACGCCTCTCTGGCGCTGCTTCGAATGGACTCGGGTAGGTGTGAAAGGAAGGCGTGTGCACCGTCGATCTGCGCCTTGTTGGGGGTTGTGCTGGTAGCGAAACCAGAAACGGGCGATGCTGAACTAGGGGGAGATGGCGGTCCTGTGGCAATAGAACCCTCCCAGCTTGGATCGATACGGCGAATTCGCTCCCCTAAGGGAGGGTGCGTGGCAAAGAGAGTGGTAAAGCTACTTCGTACTCCTTGTCCGAAAAACATATGTCCCGCTTCTGGCGCTCGAGGGTGTTCAATCGTCGATCCATGAGCGTGAGCTCCAATGGCCTTGAGAGCGCCCGCGATGCCATCAGGGTTACGCGTAAATTGTACTGCCGAAGCGTCCGCTAGGAACTCGCGTTGTCGACTTACGGCAGCGCGAATGAGGCTGCCAAAAAAGGTGCCGATGTATCCTGCGGCCATAAGTACGATGGCAAGGACCACTATCCCGCCGCCGCTCTCTTTGCGGGAGCGTCGACGGAATCCACTCGAATACATGCCACCGCGTAAAAGCATGTAGCCGATGTTGCCGAGAAGAAGGAGTCCGGCGAGAATCGCCATAAGGCGGATATTGAGTCTCATGTCACCATTTAGGATATGACTAAATTCATGCGCCATCACGCCCTGCAGCTGATCCCTTGTGAGCAGATCCACGCAGCCTCGAGTGACCCCAATGACGGCGTCCCCAGGCTCATAACCGGCAGCAAAGGCGTTGATGCCGCTTTCCTCCATTAGATAAACCTGAGGTGTGGGAACGCCTGAGGCGATAGCCATTTCTTCCACAACATTGAGAATTTTGCGCTCATTTGGCTGCATCGTGGCTGGATCTAGAAGACGTCCGCCAAGAGATTCGGCTACGGCTCTGCCCCCGGAGGAGAGCTGCCACGCCTTGTGGAGGCTGCCTAGGGCCACTACAGTGGTCACTCCAACTGCGACGAGAGCAAAACGATCGAGCTGCCAGAAATCCATCTGACCGCTTTCAACCATGGTGACAGAAAGTGCTGCGTAGATCGCAACGATCGTTGCCATCAACCCTAAAGCAAAGAAGAGCAGTAACATCTTCGTTTGTGAACGGGCCTGATCTTGGTGGGCGAAGAAGTCCATAAAATCGCCTTCTAAAAGGAGATTTCTGGTCGTTTATTGATCTCCTCCCCTTCAAACTCAAGAAGGGTAGCATCTTTGCTATGACCAACCATCCCAGCAAAAATGACAGGAGGGAAGGTTTGCTTGTAGGTGTTGTAGGAGGTTACAGCATCGTTAAAGGCTTGCCGCGAAAAGGCAACCTTATTCTCCGTAGAGGTAAGTTCCTCTTGAAGCTGCATCATATTCTGATTCGCTTTCAAATCCGGATAAGCCTCTGCTAGGGCAAAAAGACGTCCCATTGCCTGCGTAAGGACCTTTTCCGCTCCCATAAGCTCTCCCATCGCCGCCGCATCGGACGGATCGCCGGCCGCATGTTGGAGTCCAGTGGCGGCCTGATTGCGAGCGTTAATGACAGCCTCGAGGGTCTCCTTCTCATGCTTCATGTATCCCTTGGCGGTTTCAACCAGGCTTGGAATTAGATCGTACCGACGTTTGAGTTGCACCTCGATCTGAGCGAAACTATTTTGGTAGCGATTGCGCAAAGTGACCAATTTGTTGTAGATACCGACGGCTATAATCGCGATGCCAAGCACCACAACTGCGAGAACAATCCATGTCATATCTGATCCTTTATAAGTTAAATAAGGGGCTTGCCGCGAGTATACCACTCAACGGCAAGCCCCGCACGCCTTTTGCTGCTCCTGCTAGTGGTGCAGCTTGCGCTTGAGACGCTTAGCGTGCTGAATCCATCTATGGATTTGTTTTTCCGATGGGGGGCGGCGCACTAGCCGCTTTTTCTTGTTAGTCTGTTGTATTTTCTGGCAGAGATTGCTCGGACTCCTATGTGCGAGTTCGGTCACAGTATCGACTCCCGCTGCTTCCAGCAACTCAGAGTAATGCTCACCTACCCCCGAGACTCGCATGAGGTCCGCAAAATTTGCCCAGCGCAAAAGAGTTTGTTCGCTAAACCCCGTTTGTTGGGCCAAATCTCGCCGTCCACTACGCTTCGCACAGCTGCGAAGAAGGTCGTTTGTGGTGCGAATTTCGGCTTTTAGGAGTTTGCGATTATACACTTTCCCTATGCCCTCAATGTCTTTTACTGGATGAGGCATTTTGTTCCTCCTTTTTTTTAGGGAGGTCACTCCCTATCTGTATAATCGCATTATAGGTGTTAAAAGTCAAAATTTATATATTATAATATAATTTTTGCATAATTGCGCCCAGAAGCTTCTTTTGAGGTTTGGGGATTAGAGCGCTTTACTTTTTCCCTGGAAACTCGTAAAATAGCGGCTTTCCATAAACTGTTAGGATGGGAATAGATGTCTTCCATCAAGAAGAAACGAAAGCATAAGATCAATAAGCACAAGCGGAAGAAACGCCGCCGTCGCGATCGTCACAAGAAGAAGTAATCGTTAAGAGCCCGAGCACGCTCGGGCTCTTGCGTACCAAAATCTATGTGGAATTACCCTGAAGAGTACGATGTACTGGTCATTGGGGGTGGTCACGCTGGCTGTGAGGCTGCGTTGGCTGCCGCTCGCATGGGCGCTCGCACGCTTTTGCTTACGATGAACCTCGACACAATTGCCAAAATGAGCTGTAACCCAGCTGTTGGTGGTGTGGCGAAGGGTCATATGGTACGCGAAATCGACGCGCTCGGTGGCGAAATGGGCAAAGTTACAGATTGCACGGGTATTCATTATCGGATGCTTAATCGCTCGCGTGGACCCGCTGTTTGGGCCCCGAGGGCGCAAGCAGACCGTGTGGCGTATCAATTTGAGATGAAGGGGCGGCTTGAGAAGCAGTCAAATTTGCATATAAAGCAAGGGACTGTTGAGAGCTTTGTCACTGAGAACGCTTCTATTCGCGGGGTGACCACGAAGGAGGGGATTGCATACTCTTGTAAGAGTGTGATTCTTTCTTCAGGTACATTCATGCGAGGTCTAATTCATATAGGCGAGAAGAATTATTCTGGTGGCCGTGCTGGTGATCAACCCGCAATGGGCCTTTCTAAGGCGCTTATTGAGCTCGGATTCAACCTAGATCGACTGAAAACAGGCACTCCTGCGCGTGTCAACGCTCGCAGTATCGATTTCTCCCTTTGCGAGGAGCAGCCCGGCGAAGAGGGTGTAAGCTTTTCGTTTGATGATGAGGGGCGAGCTCGCCTGCCACAGCTTAGCTGCTGGATCACCTACACGACACCCGAAACCCACGAGATCATTCGCAAGAACCTCCACCGCTCGCCTATGTATGCGGGAATTATTCAAGGCGTCGGACCGCGTTACTGTCCGTCTATCGAAGATAAGGTGGTCCGTTTTGCCGATAAAGAACGCCACCAGATCTTTTTAGAGCCGGAGGGACTCAACACACAAGAGGTTTACCTCAACGGCATCTCTTCCTCTCTACCTATCGATGTCCAGTTGGAGATGCTTAAGAGTATTCCAGCTCTAAAGGATGCAGAGGTGATGCGTCCGGCCTACGCAATTGAGTACGATTATGTGACGAGTGGTCAAATCGATTATACCCTAGAGACGCGGGGTGTGCAGGGACTCTATTTAGCGGGTCAGATTAATGGCACCACTGGCTATGAGGAAGCGGCAGCACAAGGCCTAATGGCAGCGATCAACGCCGTCCGTAAGCTCCGTCAAGAAGCCCCTTTTATTTTGAAGCGCTCAGAGGCATACATCGGGGTCATGATCGATGACATCGTCCGCAAAGGCCTTACCGAACCGTATCGTATGTTCACGAGCCGAGCCGAGCACCGTTTGCTATTGCGGCAGGACAATGCTGATCTTCGTCTGCGTCGCTACGGGTATGAGCTGGGGCTGATCGACCAAAAGCGCATGGATGTTCTGCTCGAGAAAGAGCGTATCCTTGAGCAAGAGGTGGGGCGCTTTCAGAAGGTGCATAAGCAAATTGATGGTAAGGGGACGACCCTCGCTAAGCTAATGGCTCGTCCAGAGGTGAGTTATCAGACGCTTTTGCATGATTTCCCAGACGATGTGCTGGATCACGGTCCAGATACCAATGAGCAAATCGAATTAACCCTAAAGTATTCGGGCTATATTGCGCGCCAGGTTAGCGAAATCAACAAGTTGCAAAGTGTCGATTCGGTATCTGTGCCTCGTGATCTTAACTTTTCAACCATCAAAGGGTTACGGCAGGAGGCAATTGACTGCCTTCAAAGTCGACAGCCGCATGATCTTGGGCAGGCGTCCCGCCTGCCTGGCGTTTCTCCTGCCGATATCTCTGTCCTTATGATCGCATTGGGAAGGAAATAAAAATTTAAATGTAGTAAGAGTGTGGGAGAAGAACCCTAGGCACCTTCGCATGTCTGAAGCTCTTTCCACTCTATTGATCGTCGACGATAGCAAGCCCGTGCGTTGCTGGATTCGCGAGCAACTTGAGGCGCAATTCAAAATCCTCGAAGCTGATTGCTTGGAGGGCGGACGTAAGCTTCTAGAGGAAAATTCAGTGGATCTTTTTATCCTCGACAATATGCTTCCCGACGGGAAGGGTGTCGAATGGCTGGCGCGTTTGCGTGAGGAGCCTGAGTTCGCGGGGTTGCCGGTGATCATGGTCTCCGGGACCACAGATGACTCGGTGATCACCAAAGCGATCGAGGCGGGGGCCACGGATTTTATCAGAAAACCTTTAAATGCGTTCGAACTTCACGCCCGGGTCGCTCTCACAATGCGATGTCGACGCGCAGATCAGCATGTAAATGGCTTGATTAAGGAGTTGGAGGAGCGGACAGAAAGGGATCCGTTAACGGATGCCTTAAATCGCTTTGGATTTCAACGTCACGCCGTTAAAGAAATCGCCAAGGCGCGGCGGAGCCGAACTCCTGTCTCTCTCATGATTTTGGATATCGATGGATTCAAGCAGGTAAATGATACCCATGGTCACCCCGCCGGCGATGAAATTTTGGTGGGATTTACGAATCTTTTGAGTGAAAACCTAAGAAAATATGATCTCGTTTGTCGCCATGGTGGTGATGAATTTGTCTTGGTCCTTCCACATACGAGTGAACGCCAGGCGGAGGCAGTGGCAGAAAAGCTGCTGCATGCGATGCGCGCTCAGCCCCAACCAACGCAAAAGGGGGCCATTTTGATCACTACGTCTATTGGGATCGTGACTTTTGCGGAGCGCGGGGAAGAGGTGCAATGGGACGACGGGGGAACGCTCGATCACTTGCTAGAAACAGCCGATCGGGCTCTTTACCTAGCCAAGAAGCAGGGTAGAAATTGTGCAGTTTCGGAACATCTGGAGACGGGAGGGGTACATTGAAAAGGGTAATAGGACTTCTAATTCTTAGCGTGGCGGCAATGCCTCTATCTGGCAATGGAAGGGAGGAGGATGACAAGCGCGACGAGCGTCGCTATGGCCATTGGTCAACATCCAGCAGTCACCCCAGTTGGAGCACCGATAGCAGGTCCCACCCGTATCACAGGCCAGCACCGTATAGCAGTGACTGGAAAGAGGATTTGCCTGATGTGGACTACGACCGATGGGTCAAATACCTAGGACAGTCTCAGAAGCAGAGGAAGAAAAAATCGAAGCGCGGTCGTGAAGATGTTTATACGCCCTCAAGTAATTCTGATCACGGCTCCAGCCACTCGAGTGATCTCCCTTTGCCCGTCGGGACGGACCACTACGGACAGCCACCGCCGTACGAAATGACCTGGGGAACGGATCAGCATGGCACATGGGACAATGGGGTGACGGTTGACAAAGCGGAAAAGGAGAAGGGTAAGCATCATAGGGGTAAGAAATCGAAATCCAAGCACCATCGGTCTGGATCACGACTGTTCACCCCTGCCATTGATGTAATTGCTGATGACGGACGAGATGATACGATTACTCCAATCAATCTACACGAAAGAGGCGCAGATTTTGCGCGCCTCGGCAAGCAGATGCTGACAAATAAAAAGGGTTCTAGGACCTATGCAGTGGTCGATGGACAGCGAATCAACAACATAGTGGATATCGAGCCTGGACCCAATGCTTCACTTATCTCATTTAAGATTAAGTCCCGCAACCGAGAAGAGGTGCGTGTTGTGAAGGTGGAAAAAATCGAGTTCATGGGTCAATTTCTGGATACAGAATCACCTGTGAAGTTACCCGATAACTGGTGATGATCTAGAAACTAACAGTGTGGTTCTATTTTCTTAGGGTGTGCCATCCAAAACAGAATTGAGGTCGATTGCTCCGAAAGTCACCTCGTAGGAGCAGCGGGGACAGCGCATTAGTGCTCAGTTAAGTTTTTATTGACCGCCTAAGCTCTCTTCTTGTTCGACTCAGGCAAAAATAATTTTAGTCCGCAGTCGCGGACTAAAACCCCTTTTGCTTGAGTCGAACAGCAAGAGGGCTTAGAGGGTCAATAATATCTATCCTCAATTGGTCGTAAAAAAACCTTCTAGGAGGCTGCAGAGGCTGAGGTGGTCGTCGGCTGCGGCAAGTTCGCGAGTGGAATGCATTGAGAGCTGGGGATAGCCGAGATCGACTGTGGCAATCCCTGTTTTGCTGCTGTGAATGGGGCCAATGGTTGAGCCGCAGGCCATATCTGTTCGATTGACAAATCTCTGCAAGTTGAGTCCCAAATTCGAACAAATTCTTTCAAGATGTGCGGAGCTGGAAGCCGTCGTTGCATAGCGTTGCTGGGCGTTGACCTTTAGAGTCACGCCTCCTCCCATGAGTGGTTGGTGTCGGGGCTCGTGGGCCTTCTGATAGTTTGGGTGGAGTCCGTGCGCGGCGTCAACGGATAGTGATAATGACCGCGAGAGAAGGCGGAGTTGCTCTTCTCGGTCGATTTTAAGCTGCAAGCAAATTCTTTCTAGTGTGTCGGAGAAAAAGGGCGATGCTGCCCCTTCTGCAGTCTGGGAGCCAACCTCTTCATGGTCCCAGAAAACAATCATTTTGAGCGTGTCGCGATCGGGTTTTGCTCGATTTAGCAGCGCGGTGAGCGCTGCGTGGACGCTCCCGAGATTGTCAACTCGCCAGGTGCTGAGAAGTTTTTTCTCGCCACCAATAAGAGTGGGGCGCTCCAAGGGGGCCAAAAAAAGATCCTGACTTAAAATTTGTTTGCAGTCGGGTATGGCGGCATTTAACAAGGGAGTAAGGTACGGACCTTCATGGTCGATGGCAGCTAGCGCGGCCATATGGTCCTGTTTGTTGAGCTTGAGCCCTTCTTCATTTACTTTGCGGTCGAGGTGAATCGCGAGCTGAGGGACCACGACTGGGTTGTCAGTAAGATGAACTAAGGTTTCGCGCAAGGTGTCGCTTTTATCGAGATAGGCAACAAGTCCGGCGACGGCGAGATCCCTGTTGAGCCATGAGGAAAGTAGGGGTCCGCCATACACCTCGACCCCAAACATGGTCATATTTTCTACGGTGTATTCAGCATTAGGCTTTAGTTTGAGTCCGGGACTATCTGTATGTGCCCCAACGGCGTGAACCGCTTGTATTGGCTCTGTTGGGACCACAAACGCACAGATTGAGCCTCCCCTAACAACGTAATAGGCACCCCCTGCCTGTAGTGACCACGCTGATTCCTCAGTGAGTGGCAAAAAACCACCAGCCTTCAGGGCGGTGCTCGTTTGCTCCACTGCGTGCCAGGAAGTCGGGGAACGTTCGACAAAGTCCATAAAGTCGTGAATGCGTGGATCTGCCATAGGGATACCTCGTGATCTTCAGCAAAAGTGTACCGAATCGACGAAAAAATAGCGCGGGGCTATCCTTGGGTCTATGGAAACTCTTACTTTCGTTGACTTAACGAACTCCGTCCACTCCATTGCCAACCAACTCGCAATCGAGGAGGCGCTTCTACGCGTTGACATGGGCAATTGGTGCTTGGTTAATCGAGGGAGTGTACCGGTCGTTGTCATGGGAATATCGGGCAAGCCCCAGGAGCTGCTCCATTTGGATCAGGTGGAGACGATGGGGGTTCCTATTCTGCGCCGTTATAGTGGTGGGGGCACCGTAGTTGTCGACAAGGACACGCTCTTTGTGAGCTTCATCGGCAATCACTCGATGCTAGCGTGCCCACCTTTTCCTTGTCCCATTATGAAGTGGAGCGAGGGACTCTATTCCCCACTATTTGTCGATCACCCCTTTCAGCTCCGCAATAATGATTATGTGATTGGATCGCATAAAGTTGGAGGCAACGCACAATCGCTCACAAAGGGGCGGTTTGTGCATCACACGACGTGGTTATGGGATTATCATCCAGATTTGATGGACCTATTGCAGGTGCCGATGAGGCAACCAGACTACCGTCAGGGCCGCGATCACGGTTCATTTGTGACAACCTTGCGGTCACTTGATGTGATGCCCGATATGTTTTTTGAGGGATTGCGGAGTGAATTAAGTCGAATTTATCGAGTGAACCTAGGGGAGAACTTCAATTTTGAAGATATTCTCACTCAGCCTCATCGCAAGTCCACTAAGTGGATAAAAAAAACCCGCCTGCAGGGTTCCGAAGCCGTTTGCTCTTCAATCAGTTACATAAACGTGGGTCCATTTCCCGAATTGAGCGGACGCCAGTAGCCGGCGTCATGGTCCCTTAAAAAAAGGTGTTGTTGATGGCAAGTATTGCTCCAGGGTTTCCCCGCAAGCAGGCAAAATATTGGCTCTATTATAGGCAGTCCAACGGTTAGTTGGCAAATTCACTGAATAGGGGTATTCTTGTCTTAAAACTAGGATTGGTAACGTGAGAATCGGAGTACTTGGCGCCGGGGCATGGGGCACTTGTTTGGCACATCACTTAGCGGAGAAAGGCGAAGAGGTCACCCTTTGGGTGCGTGAGCCAGAGCTACTGAAGGTTCTGCGGAGCAAAAACGAACACCCTAAACTCTTAGGGGTGCAGCTTTCCAGCAAACTGACGTTTTCGGGTGATCTCCTGGAAGTGGCGCGCGACAAGGAAATGCTGGTGGAGTCGGTGACGAGTAAGGGGCTCCGCCCTGTGCTCGGTGAAATTGGCACGCTTACTTGTCCGCTGGTCATCACGTCCAAGGGAATCGAACAAAAAACAGGGCTCCTTTTACCTGACCTGGCAGTCGATGTTTTGGGTGAGCAGGCGCGTCCGTTTATCGGTTGCTTAAGCGGACCTTCTCATGCGGAGGAGGTCATCAAGGAAAGCCCTACTTCGGTCACGGCAGCGAGCTATGAGGAGTCCGTTCGAAAACTGATCTCCAAGGTATTCACTACGGTCTTTTTTCGCGTCTATCCCAACAGTGACATCAATGGGGTCGCGTTCGGTGGGGCGATGAAAAACGTCATTGCGATCGCCTGTGGCTTGTCCGACGGACTCGGTTTTGGCGATAACACGCGAGCTGCGTTGATGACTCGTGGGCTCCATGAAATTCGCAAGCTATCGTCGGTTAAGGGGTGTCGACCCGAAACGCTAAATGGTCTTTCGGGGATGGGAGATCTTTGCGTGACTTGTATGTCGACTCACAGCCGCAACTACTGCTTTGGGCGCCTTATTGCAGAGGGCAAAGGGATGGACGAGGCGCGTGAGAAGATCGGTATGGTCGTTGAAGGTGCTTACACCTGTGTCTCAGCCCTAGAGCTCGCCAAAAAGGAGGGGGTGCCTGTGCCGATCACGGAGGGGGTTTACCAAATCCTCTATAACGGTTTGGATCCATTAGAAGCGGTGCGTCATCTGATGCAGAGAGAAATTAAGGATGAGAATCTATGAAGATCATTCTTCCTCAGGAAATGGCACGAGTGGAGCAACTTGCTTATGATGCTGGCGCCGAGGAGGAGGTTTTTATGGAGGCGGCGGGTCGCGCTGTTGGGGGCGTCGCTCAGAGGTTCGACGGACCCAAAACGGTCACTTTACTTTGCGGCAAGGGCAATAACGGTGGCGACGCCTACGTGGCTGGTCGTTTTCTCCTCGAAAAAGGGTATGTAGTTGCTGCGATACAAGTCGGAGAGATGGGGCCGTTGTGCAAAAGGATGTCCGATCGTTTTTTTTCGGCCGGAGGCAAGCAAACGGCAATTTTCCCAGATGAAGGGTTCATTATTGATGGACTCTTCGGCACTGGATTTCAGGGCAAGGCAGAGGGGGAGTTTCTAGAGTCCATTGAGCGCGCCAACGCAAGTGGATTGCCTATTCTATCAGTTGATATCCCTTCAGGATTGGACGGCACAACCGGTGAAGTGCGAGGCTCTGCAATTCAAGCCACGATTACGGTGTACCTCGGTATGGCGAAGCAGGGCTTTTTCTTGCTCGATGGACCCAACTGCACGGGTAAGCTGATTGGTAGAGAATTCGGACTCGCCCAAGAATTTATCGATCAGGCAGACGCTACTGGTGAGCTACTCAGGCACTCGGATGTGGGACCGCTACTGCCTAAGATGAGGCGCGACCGCCATAAGTACGAAGCGGGCTATCTTGTAGCCGTCGGTGGATCACCCGGTATGCCGGGTGCCCCCTTGCTTGCTACGACGGCGGCAATGCGTTCAGGAGCCGGCATGGTGCGCTTGTTGCATCCCAAGGGAATGGCGTCGGAGCTCGCTGTCGCTCCCTATGAGCTGATACGGGAGTCCTATGAAAGCGCTGATGAGCTGCTAAGGGCACTGCAAAAGGCATCAGCAGTTTTGGTCGGACCCGGACTGGGTCGCACAAAAAAAACGAAAGACTTGCTTTGTGAATTCTTGCCTAAGGTGCAACTTCCTCTCCTACTCGATGCGGATGCACTTTTGCCCGATGTGACCCCGCCTAAGGGGGCGATCCTGACCCCACACTTGGGTGAGATGCAGCGCCTGCTAGGCTCAGACCACAAACTTATACGATCAATGGATCTACTACATATTTGTCAGGAATACGTAGAAAAGCATGAGATCACATTGGTCCTAAAGGGTGCCATCACATACATATTTCATCCGGGTACGCTACCTCTGGTGAGTGACCGCGGGGATCCTGGAATGGCAACAGCGGGTTCAGGAGATGTCCTTAGTGGGATCGTTGCCTCGTTTCTTGCGCAGGGGTGTCCACCACGAGATGCCGCATCCCTCGGTTGTTTTCTGCATGGCCTTGCTGGCGAAATCGCCGCAGGCGAAATGACCTCACACGCTCTTATCGCCTCAGATCTTATTGAGGCTCTTCCTGAGGCGATAGAAGCTATTTCTTTAGTTTGACACCAAATCATAAATTTTGTTCAATCGCCTTCAGTTGATTGTGTGGTATTGAAAATTTTTTATGTAAGGATGGAAGCAATGGTTAGCTCATTGGGTCAGGCAGTAGGAATCTTGGAACAAAATAAAGTTTGGGAAGAGGCCAAAGGTGAAAAGCAGCGGTTTGTGCTCTGGACCTTGGTGGGGGGAGAAAGCCTACTTGTTGTGGGTAAGGGCGATCATGCATTGGTTCGCAAGGTGCTGAACGTCTTCGCGTGGATTTCAGATCGTATTCCTGCTCTAGGATGGCTGGTGAGTCGTAATCAAACTAAGGCGGATAACTTGGTCGCACTCTCAAGGGAGAGAATCACAGCGGCTAACGCGGAAAAGGACTCAACCCATTCTAAAATGGAGGCTGTAATTTCTCACGCTTTTAGTCGATTCGGAATTGCCTGGATGCACGATGGGCGTAGCGCGGAGGAGTGGAAGGACACTTTTAACGAGGCGTATCTTGCAAGGGAAATGAAGCGAGAAGTGCGAGAGCCAGTTTCACCAAAACCTCGCTTAGAGGAGCCTAAGGAAAGGTTGTGGGAGATTGATCCAAGGGGGCTTGCCGATTTCAAGCTTCAATTTCAATCTCCGATCTCGCAAGATATCCCCAGAAGTGAGGTGCCGGAGGCCTTGCGAGATCGAATGGAGAAACATGATGCCGCTCTGTCGGGAGTGCGTGCGACCCGCTCTAAGAGCTTGCCGACACGCCCGCAGGATCTGTGGGACCCAACCGTTGTGGAGGCTCAGAGATAAGGCTTATACCCTGTTGTCAGCTTTTTGCAATTCTTGTTCCTCCGTTTCGACCGCGATGCGGAGGGCTTTGTTATAGGGCTCGCGTTGGCGTATTTTATTCTGTGGAGAATAGTAGGTGATGTAGCCATCTTCTACGACCACGAAACCAATGTAGATAGGGTCGAAGTAGTCACCGAAAAAATGCTCTAGACGTACTCTCATGGTGATATTCTCGACGGTCATCGGATACTCGAGTAGGCGTGGGCGCAGTTGCTCATCGCGGTTGATTGCCCGTAGTAGTGATTCCATGGTGTCAGTAACGGCAATGCGCGCCTCTTCAACTTCCATGAGCTGATTTGCAAAGTACTCGAGGTTGAGGTGACGCAAACCTTTGGCAGAACCGGCATCGGAGTACTCTCCGTCAACCTTGACGAGTTCGAGTCCCCATTTCTCCTCTGAGAGAAGGGAGTGATTATTTATGAGTTTGTCCGTTCGACCGCGATAGGATCCTCCGCCGCAGGCGGTAACGGTAATTAGTAGGGCTAAGAGGGAAAGCCATCTCATAGGGGGGTCTCCGATGTTGATTGAATGATGGGCGTTTTGTGGTAGGTCCGGTACCACTCGATGAAGCGCGGGATGCCCTCAGAAAGGGGAATCTTTGGGTCGAATCCAAGTCCATCCTGACTATGACCAATATCGGCATAGGTCTCTACCACATCGCCAGGCTGCATCGGCTTCAGGATTTTCTCCGCCTTCAGGTTCAAAGCCTGCTCCAAGGAAGTGACAAGTTGGTCCAATGGCTCGGGTCGATTGTTCCCTAGGTTGAAGAGTTCCCAATCCGCTTCTAAATCAACGGCCGCCGCTGTACCAGCTACGATATCGTCGATGTAGGTGAAATCACGGCGCATCTTACCGTGATTGAAAATATCAATAGGTTCTCCGTTCATCATCCGCTTGGCAAACGAGAAATAGGCCATATCGGGGCGTCCCCACGGACCATACACGGTGAAAAAGCGGAGCCCAGTAGCCCGTACTCCAAAAAGGTGGTGGTAGGAATGGGCCATGAGCTCATTGCTTTTTTTCGTCACCCCATACAAGCTCGCCTGGCGGTCCGTCTTATCATCGATGCCAAAAGGAATGTTTTCGTTGAGCCCATAGACGGAGCTCGACGAGGCATAGGTAAGAGGAACTTCTGGATGAGCGCGGCAAAACTCAAGAATATTGAGGAAGCCTACGATATTTGTTTGAATGTAGGCGTCAGGATGATCAAGGGAGTAACGTACGCCCGCTTGAGCGGCTAAATGGACCAAATGCGTTGCTGCAAAGTCGCCAAGCCATGAAAAAAGAGCCTGGCGATCGCAGATATCACCTTCGACAACAGTGACCCCGCAGTTTTCCAACTCCGCTGCCCGATCGCGTTTCAATTGGGGATCATAGTAGTCGTTGAAATTATCGAAACCGATAACTTCATCGCCCCTGCTCGCTAGTGCCCGGCAAAGGTGGAAGCCTATGAACCCGGCAGCTCCGGTAACTGCTACTCTTTTTTGCATGATCATCTGGTTGTTTTCAATGCCATCACTACTTTACCATGGTTCCCATGGATGAGCAACAGCCGGTCGTGGCGGCCTTCGATTTCGACTGCACAATTTCCACCAGAGATACCCTTTTACCCTTTCTCTTTCATTGCTTTGGATACGCGCGGGTAGTAGGTAGTGCTCCGTTTCTGGTTCCTTTTTATATCGGACAACTCATCGGACTCTATGATCGCCAAAAAGCAAAAGAGCGGCTCTTTTGCTATTTTTTCGATGGGTTTGATATGTCTGATTTTCAGCGACTTGCAAGCGAATTCTCCGCGAAATGCATTCCAAAGATGATTCGCCCTAAGGCAAGGGAACGGATTGAATGGCACAAGAAACAAGGCCATCGCTTGGTCGTGGTTTCTGCCGCCGTCGAGTACTACCTCAAGGATTGGTGTGCGGCCAACGGGTTCGACGCAGTTGTCGCAACAAGGTTACAAACAAAAAACAACAAGCTTACGGGGCTTCTCGATGGCACCAATTGCCGCCGCCAGGAGAAAGTGACCCGACTTCAACAGTACCTCGCCACGGACCGAGAATCCTACACGCTATATGCATACGGCGACTCCGTAGGCGATAAGGAACTTCTGGATTTTGCAGATCAGCCATTCTATCGGAAGTTCTGACTTTTTGCCTGGAAATGAAGTGTCCTGGTAGAGTTGTCACTCGACCAACAAGGAACCCCAAGGGAAAGCAAATGGATCTCAGTGGCAAGCGTATGCTGGTAATTGGCGGGGCGGGACTCATTGGCTCGCACGTGGTTGATCAGCTTCTGCAAACGGACGTAAAAGAGGTGATTATTTACGACAATTTTTGTCGGGGTCGCTATGACAACCTGAAAGGGGCACTGGAAGATCCTCGCTGTAAGGTCTTCTCCGATGGTAGCGATATTTTGCACCGCGATACGCTGTCTCGCGCGATGGAGGGAGTCGATGGCGTATTTCATCTCGCAGCGGTCTGGTTGTTGCAGTGCCACGAGTACCCGGAAACTGCTTTCGATGTGAATGTGAAGGGTACATTCAACGTGATTATGTCGGCCATTCAATCGCAAGTGGGAAGGGTCGTCTATTCCTCCAGCGCGTCCGTTTACGGTAATGCGGTGGCGCTTCCAATGACGGAAGATCATCCATACAATAACTACACGTTCTATGGCGCATCGAAGATTGCTGGAGAGCACTTCTTTAAGTCACTTGGCGATCGATACGACCTGAGCTGGGCAGGCCTCCGCTACATGAATGTATATGGTCCGAGACAGGACTATCAGGGCGCCTATATTGCAGTGATGCACAAAATTTTAGATAAAATTGACAAGGGTGAACGTCCAGTTGTATATGGCGATGGATCGCAATGCTACGATTTCATAGCCGTCGAGGACATCGCACGGGCCAATATTCTGGCGATGCAGTCGGGTGCTTCGGGTGAAAATTACAATGTGGGACGTGGAATCGGCACAAGCATCAAGGAGCTTACGGAAATCTTATTGGAGCTCAGCGGTTCTGATCTGGAAATCCAATACGAACCTGCAGGACAGACCTTTGTTACGAATCGAGTCGGCTGCCCAAAGGCGGCGAAGAAGGATCTCAATTTCGAGTGGAGAATTGACTTGCGAGATGGACTCCAGCGCCTCATCGATTGGCGAAAGGCCGATATAGAGGCGCTACAGGCGCGTCAGCAGGTCGGTGTTTGATGGAAAAACGGAACATTGCCATCGCTCTTCCTTCGACGGGTGATGAGGAGTGGGAGGCAACGCGCGATTGCTTTCACTCAGGTTGGCTCACACAGGGGCCAAAGGTGGCAGCCTTTGAGTCGGAGTTTGCGAAGCGGCACGGGGTAGAGCATGCTCTTGCTGTGACCTCGTGTACGACCGGACTCCATCTCGCTCTGGCCGCCCTTGGGGTGGGTCCGGGAGATGAAGTATTGGTCCCAGCGTTTACGTGGGTGGCGACGGCAAATGCGGTGGTCTATTGCGGTGCTAAGCCCGTCTTTGTCGATGTCGACCCTATTAGCTATAATATTGACCCAGCACGTATCGCCGCTTCTATCACCAATCAAACCAAAGCGATTATTCCGGTGCACTTGTTTGGACGCTGCGCGGAAATGGACAAGATTAAGACCGCTCTTCCAAAGGGAGTCGCAATTATCGAAGACGCAGCGTGTGCTGCAGGGGCCTCTTTCCAAGGGACCATGGCCGGTGCCCTGGGCGATATCGGGGTCTTTTCTTTTCATCCGCGTAAGTCGATTACGACGGGTGAGGGTGGAATGGTTACTACGAATGATGATGCCCTTGCGGAACGGCTCAATCGGATGCGGAATCACGGCGCATCGCTATCGGAAGAGCAGCGACACCACGGTCCACATCCCTACCTGTTACCCGATTTCGACCTGCTTGGCTACAACTACCGCATGACGGATCTTCAGGGGGCTGTCGGACTGGTTCAGCTCGGAAAACTCGATCGCTTTGTTGACGAGCGGACGAAGTCAGCTGCCTACTACGCCAAAGCTCTAAGCGACCTCCCCTGGCTGACGACACCCGAATCGGGCTCCCACGCTTGGCAGGCTTATGTTTGTCGAGTGGACCCAAAACTGGCGCCCGCCTCGCGCAATGATCTGATGGATCGCCTTCATGAGCGAGGGGTCAGTACACGCCCAGGTACACATGCCGTGCATGAACTCGGACTCTATCGCTCGTACGCAGCCGTTTGCCCCGTAGCAACGGCGCTTGAGCAGGAGACTCTAGCCATTCCCTTGCACAACAAAATGAGCGCTGCGGACTATGAATACGTGGTGCAGGAGCTTTACGCTTTGGAAGGAGCAGTAGTTTAATGTGTGGTCTCGCTGGTATCTTCAATCTTAATGGCGAGCCCGTCTCTGCCGTAACGCTTCGTAAAATGACCGACGCCATTGCGCATCGCGGACCTGATGGCGAAGGGTTTTACACGGACAGCTTTATTGGTTTAGGGCATCGCCGCTTGGCAATCATTGATCTCTCTTCTGCGGCACATCAACCGATGCCGACGGATGATAAGGAGATGATCATCGCCTACAATGGCGAGACCTATAATTTCCGTGAAATTCGTAGTGAGTTAAAAAAGTTAGGGTACGGTTTCCGATCCAAAACTGATTCGGAAGTGGTCCTCAAGGCATATCAGGAGTGGGGTGTCGATGCTCTCAATCGATTCAATGGCATGTACGCTTTTGCTCTGTGGGACCGCACGCGTCAGGAACTCGTGCTTGCTCGTGATCGTTATGGGATAAAGCCGCTTTACTATGCACTGATTGGCAATACGCTCATATTTGGATCAGAGGTCAAGGCATTTCTGCAGCACCCTGCTTTTAATCGTCAGATGGATAGACAGGGCCTGCTCGAGTACTTTACGTTCCAGAATTTTTTTACTGATCGTACTCTCTATGAAGGCGTGCGGATGCTGCCTGCCGGTAGCTACCTTCGAGTGCCCCTAGGGGCGCGTCGACTGGGTACCCCTGTACGCTATTGGGACTACAATTTTCGTGAGCCAACGGAGAAGGTGCGCGATGAGCGCGAGTATTTAGAAGAGCTTTGCCGACTTTTTGAGCAGGCTGTCAAGCGACAGCTCGTGAGCGACGTTGACGTTGGCTCCTATCTTAGCGGCGGAGTCGATTCTGGCTCCATCACGGCCGTGGCGGCTACACAATTGCCATACATGAAAACGTTTACGGTCGGATTCGATACGCGCACAGCATCTGGCGTCGAGCTGGCGTTTGATGAGCGTGATCGAGCTGAGCGTATGAGCTATCTCTTCCGCACGGAGCACTACGAAATGGTGCTAAAAGCGGGCGATATGGAGAGGGCTATTCCTCGCCTCGCGTGGCACCTGGAAGAGCCGCGCGTAGGGCAGAGCTACCCCAATTTCTATGCAGCGCAGCTAGCGAGCAAGTTCGTTAAGGTAGTACTCTCAGGCGCCGGCGGCGATGAGCTCTTTGGCGGTTACCCGTGGCGCTACTACCGTGCGGTCGTCAACGACAACTTTGATCACTACATCGATAAGTACTACTTGTTCTGGCAACGGCTTATTCCCAATCGCCAGATCCAACAGGCGTTTGCTCCAATTTGGGGAGATGTAGAGGGAGTGTGGACAAGAGACATCTTTCGTGATGTTTTTCCGAGTGGATGGGAGAGTCCGAAGACCCCAGAGGAATACGTCAACCACTCGCTATATTTCGAGGCGAAAACCTTTCTCCATGGTCTGCTCGCGGTTGAAGACAAGCTGAGCATGGCACATAGCTTGGAGACGCGGGTGCCGTTCCTCGATAACGACCTCGTCGATTTTGCAATGAGTATGCCAATGAATCTCAAGTTGGGCAATCTTCAAGAGATTGTGCGGCTGAATGAAAATGATCCGGGACCAAAAACGCAAAAGTATTTCCAGAAGACAAGTGATGGGAAGCTTCTCTTAAGAAAAGCGATGGAGCGCTGGGTCCCGAAGGAAATTACGGATCTGGTGAAGCAGGGCTTCTCTGCCCCTGATGCGAGTTGGTTTAAGGGGGAGAGCATCGACTACGTGCGGCGACGACTGATGTCAAATGATGCGGGAATCTATAACTTCCTCGACAGAAAGACCGTACAGGGATTGATACAGGAACACCTTGACGGCAAACAAAATCGACGTCTCTTGATTTGGTCATTGCTCAATGTGGAGCAATGGATCGACGGCTATCTTTCGGGAGAAACGTTGCACACGAAGGCGGATCAGTGGACAGCAGTGTAGACTATCGTTTCGAGGACTTTACAGAGGCGGAATACCGCGGACTCTTGCGTCAGGTGAAAGAGGGATGGCCTCTTATTTCCTATGCTGAAGCGAGCTCAGCTGAACAGGGTGCGCTTTGGCGTCACGATATTGACATGTCGGTTCAGCGCGCGTATCGATTGGCTTGCATGGAGCACGAGGAAGGAATAGTTGCGACTTATTTCATTCACCTACACAACCAGTTCTATCATTGGCATGAGAAGGTCGCATTTCAACTTCTGGAAAAGATTCGTGACCTAGGTCATCATTTGGCCCTGCATTTTGATCCTGCATTTTATGATCTGCAAAGGGGCGAGGAATCTCGGCTCGAGGCGATGTGTCACCTAGAACGAGGGTTTTTGGAGTCGGCTCTGGACGTGGAAATTGGAGCCGTCTCGTTTCACAACCCGGCCATGGGGGGATGGGACCAGCATGAGGTCCGCTCGATTGCTGGAATGATCAACACCTATGGGACGATGTTCAAAAAGGAATGGGCGTACTGCTCTGATTCCAATGGCTACTGGCGCTTCCGCAGGATGAAGGAATTTTTGGCAGATACTTCTCAGCAAAAGATTCAGGTGCTGACGCATCCAGCGTGGTGGCTCCCCGAGATAGCCTCCCCAAGAGAGCGGGTCACACGCTGCATCGAAGGTCGCGCTACGTGGACGCACGAATTTTATGACCAACTTCTACAAAGTGGTGGTCGCTCGAATGTGGGTGCGCCCGACAGCAGCAAACAATTTACTATAGCGAGGTAGTCATGAAGAAAATATTGATCACGGGCGCTACCGGGCTGATTGGTCAGCACCTTGTGAAGCGACTGCAGGGGAATACTGAGCTTTTCTTGCTCGTGCGCAGTCCGGGTGAACCGCAAGAGGGGGTCACTTACCTCAAACATAATCTAGGAAAGTCGACGGCCATCCCGAAGTTGCCCAAACAAATCGACGCGGTTGTCCATCTAGCACAATCCGAGCATTTCCGTAATTTCCCTGATCAAGTGAAAGACGTTTTTAATGTGAATACGGTGGCGACGCTTACCCTTCTGGACTACGCAAGAAAAGCCGGGGCTAAATCTTTTGTGTTGGCTTCGTCGGGGGTGGTCTATGGT
>JBFIDQ010000009.1:0-22069 GCA_041603795.1 Chlamydiales bacterium | reverse complement strand
GATCTACGGGCTCGCCGGCGAGGCGATTGAGCTCAACGACTTTTCCCGGATGGAAATCTAGGATTTTTTCGAGGGAGAGCTTTGTTGAGCCGAGGAAGACCTCGACATGCACCTTGATATCGGCCATCCGCTGTAGTTCCAGAGGGGGGAGATTGCCGGCGGCGGCGATTTCCTCCAGTTGCATAAATTGCGCGCGGGCAATGCCCGGTTCCGATGAGGCGGTCTCCTCCGTTGCACCTGGCGGTTCTTTGGGAGCAGGTTGCTCCACCGGAGGGATCGGAGCTTCCTCAGGAGCTGCGGCCTCCTCTTGAGCGGAATCGTCACCGTCCCCCATCGCCTTCGATAGTGATTCTTCTTCTTCTGGGCTCAGATCGTCCACGGCCTACTCCTTTCCAATCTCATTCTGTATCGTTACGCCACGGTGGCGTCCAACAAGCCCTGGGCTTGCTAGGAACTTGGCTTGACCCGCCACGCGTATCTCAATAGGCTCTTTAGCCCGATGTCCGGTATCCAAAATGTCCCCTTCTTGCAAGCGCAGCAGTTCCTCCATTGAGATGTCGAGTGAACCCAGAAGGGCAGTCACTTCGAACGGCATCTGATTGAAGTTACGGCGATGCGCCGTCATTACATCTTCAGGTTGTTTGGATTTAAACTTGTTGACCTGGTCGTTGCGCAATTTACCTGCTATCGGCTCGAGCGTCGCATACGGGATGCATATCGTCATGAGTCCGGAAGTTTCTCCCACTGTCATTTTTATGCTGGCAGTGACACATGGCTCTCGTGGCGAGATCGCTCGAATGAAGGCTGGATTGGTCTGTGTATCCTTTAGGCCGAAGGCGATCGTTAAGATATGAGTCCACGATTGTGAGAGGTGAGTAAGGAGCATATTGAGCAGTTTTCTAGCTACCGACACCTCGATATCGGTGAAGTTTCTCGTCTCCTGATTCGTAGGGGGCGCTCCTTCGCCACCTAGCATCTTGTCGATAACCGTAAAAACGAGTGCAGCATTGACCTCGATCACTCCGTGACCACTTAGCGGCTGCATGTCAAAGGTGGCGACGCAGGTCGGATTACTCAGTGACATGAGGTATTCCTGAAAGGATACCTGCTCCACTTCTGCCAAGTGCGCGTGTGCTTCGGAACGAAGAAAGGCAGAAAGATTGATCGTGATGGCATGCGCATAGCTCTCAAAGATCAGAGAGAGATTCTCTTGCTGTTCTTTAGGAACTCGATTTGGACTCTTGAAGTCATACGCCTCTACCGACTCCTCTGGAGAAGACGTATCTGTAGCCTGCTCATTTTCCTGCTCGACCTCTTCTTCGGTAGTTTCAGCCACACAGTTCTCCTTATCCTAGCCCGATTGCGTCACAAAATCAGAAATCAAAACTTCTCGAATCTCAATCGTATCCGACGAAGACGTCTGCTTCCGATTGTAATCACCAAATACGCGATCCTCAAGCATTTTTTTCAGCTCGCGAGAAAATGCTTCTCGCTTGTGCATGCCGTTGATGAGATCCTCTCGCGTTTTATTACCTAGCAGAAGGTTGATTCCTGCTGGGAGTCGTCCAGGTGAGATCGCCTCTACCATTGCGGTCACCTGCTCCAACTTGTCTTCATCGATGACAATGCTGAACGCAAGTTTTAGGTAGGAACCATCTTGTAATTGGTACATTTTCTCGCCAACTTGGTACTCAGCGGCCGCTTTTTCAGTGTCTGCAGCGGGACCTTGTTTCACTAGCATCACGCCAGCACCGGCAACGAGAGCTGCGACCAAAATGGCTCCGATTACGATCATCGGCACCTTACTTTTAGTCGGCTGTGGAGCTTGTGTTTGCTCTTCCGTGGCTTGATCAGCCATTGCCATTTCTCCTTTGTGAAGTCTTTTTCAAGTGAATATTGACCCTGCGGTTTTTGCGGCGTTCCGAATCGAGGGTGGCGTTCGGGATTAGGGGCACGTTGTCGCCTCGGGAGGCGAAAGAAATTCGTGTCTTGTCAGTAAGTTGTTCCGCAAAAAAGTAGTTGTAGATGTTGAGGGCTCTCACAAAACCAAGCTCCATGTTGGTTTGTGGGCCGTAATCCTTTGGGGTCATCCGAGTGGAGTCCGTGTGACCCGTAAAGAAGATGTCATATTGAGTGAGTTGTACCAGTTGCTCACCAAGAGCTTTGAAGAGTCCTTGGAGTTTTTGCACTTCCGGATTAGAGGGATCAATTTCGTACTCGCCCTTATCGAAGACACCATACATCGGTAGCTCGATAAGAATTTCGTCTTGGTTGTTTTCCGTTAGCATCTTAGTGTGAATGCCTAGCGATTGTATCGCTTGAACTTTTTCCTCGTCTTCGAGCCGCGTGGGATTGTTGCTGCTCACATTGGACGATTCCTGCGCGGGTGACTCACTAGGCGTGCGTACTTCCGTTGACGATATGGTTCTTACATGTTGCTGCACCGAAGGAGCCGGCAAATTCTTTTGCATGGGCGAGTGCTTGTAGAGCTTGGAGATGCCGAGAGCGCCCTGCATGACACTGATTTGAGCCTGGAACTTTAGTACCTGGATTGTTGACATGGAGAAAAGGAGTACGAAGAAGGTAAGGAGAAGCGTCATCAAATCGCCATACGTAAGCATGTAAAATGGCGCTGTGAGCTCTAGGGGTGGACATTTACACTTCTTCTTTCCCATTAACCGGCGTCCTCATCCGTCGCAAGTGTTGCCTTAACCGAAGGTGGCACATAAGTGGCAAGTTTTTGTTGCACAATTCTAGGGTTGTCGCCGTTTTGGATGGCGAGAATTCCAGAAATAATCATCTCCTTACGGATTACCTCATCCTTTGTGCGCTCCTTGAGTTTTCCGGCGAGCGGAATACAAACCATATTCGCGACCATACTACCGTACATGGTGGTGATTAGGGCGATGGCCATGGCAGGGCCAATGGAATCCGGATCGGAGAGGTTGGCAAGCATGGCAATGAGTCCAACAAGCGTTCCGATCATTCCAAAAGCCGGGGCAAGTTCCGCCCACTTAGTCAGTACGTTCTGGTTGTTTTCGTGGCGGCGTTGTAGGGACTCCAACTCGAGCTGCATGATTTCATCAATTTGCTCTGGAGCGGTACCATCAACGGCTAGTTGCACACCATTTTTGATGAACACGTCTTCGATCTCTTCCGTTTTGGCATCGAGTGCCAGTACGCCGTTGCGTCGAGCCTCCGTGGCGTAGTCGACCATCTCCTCAATGAGTGCTGCATAGGCAGTATTCTTGGGGTCCGGCGAAACCGCTTTTGGCAGTACTTTTCCTAGATTTGTGACCAACTCCATGGGGAAGTTAATCAACACCCCTCCAAGGGAGCCTACGATGGTGATCGCGGCGGAACTCGGCTGGTTCACAAAGAGAGCGATGAACAGGGGAATGTCGCCGCCTGCGGCGAGAAGCATTCCAATGAGCACCATACCCCACCCAATTGCGAGTCCTAGAATTGTTGCTAGGTCCATAGATTCACTCTACCTTCACGTGTCTGAGCTATCAAAGGCTCGGTCCCAGTTGCGAAAGATCTCCTTCTTGTAGGCGACGAAGCTTTGGGCAATGGCCTTAGCTTCCTCTTGTACAAGAAGTTTTTCTCCCGTTGTGAGGGTGAGCACGGTGTCTCCACCCTCTTCAACACTTTTAATCACCTCGGGGTTCAAATAGAACTCTTCACCGGTGAACTTAGTCAGCTTAATCATCTCCCCTTAGGCTATAACGAATTTGAGCTTTTCCGTTAAAGGCATTTCTTGGCATTAGTGCGGTTGGTGCAAAAAAGGGACTCCCGATGGGAGCCCCTTTCAACTGGTTCTTCTAGTGAATGCTACGCCTTACCTCTTGAGGTTAAGCGCTTCTTGTAGCATTTCATCCGAGCTTGTGATGATCTTACCACCGGCGCTGTAGCTACGCTGCGTGGTGATCATCGCTGTTAACTCGTCCGTTAGGTCGACGTTTGACGCCTCAAGAGCGTTGCCGTGAACCTTAGAGGTGACGGAGTCACTAGACTGATTAGAAACCGAACCGACCGCAAAAATCTGATCGATGCCCTTAGAGAGTCCATCTTGTGACGAGTTAGGTGTCTGCATGAAGTAGGAAGAACCAACTTTTTGCAAGCCCTCTGGATTGGCGATACTCATTAGACCAATCTTTGCGAGGTTGCGGATCTTACCATTGGAGTAGATTCCATTGATATTGCCCGTATTGGCCTCGGAGGCGATCCGAATGAGGTTACCCATTGCGAATCCGTCCACGTTGTGTCCGATGATGGTATTTTGGCCATTAAAGGAGGTAAGGCCCTCGAAATCGATTGCGATTTCCGAATCGTCAGCCTCTTGTGAGTTGTTTTGTGCAAGGAAGTTGAGGGTGGCTTCCGAGCGGTAGCGCGAGTCGCTTCCGGCCGAACCTTCCCCAAGAACCTTCCCGCTTTCGATATCGAAAGCGAGAACTCCGCGAGCCGATGGCGCATCTTCCATGGAGTTATAGGTGTTACTATAGATTCCATTGTCCTCTGACTCTTCCGAGGCAAAGGTGTTGAGGTTAGGGTTTAGAGCCGTTTTGAACTTCCACTCGATGTTGTTCAATCCGCTCGAACGATCCCGCACAAAGTAGGTTTGCGTGGTGTGCTCGTTGCCTTGGCTGTCGAAGACACGCGTTTGGCTTGAGATATCAGCTTGTATGAACTGATTAGATGACGCCGACTTTCCATTTACTCCGTCGGAAAGATGACCGAGTACCGAACCGAAATTCATATCGTCGGTGCGGGTGATTCCATCCGCATTGTTTGTGCTGTCATTGACAGCTGATATGGTGAGGCCACGGAAGAGTCCGCTTGTCGTATTGACATTGAGACGACCCCCGGTGAAATTAACCGACGCGGTCTGGTCGGCAACGAGTACGCCATCGACAGCGACCGAGGAGAAATCGTCAGAGCGAAGCGAGTTTTGCAGAAGCAAAGCTAGCTCACCCATGGTGGTGAACTCACCCTGGTTGGTGTCAGGTTCCCTTGCGACCATGCGGAACTCTTTTGACTTAGATTGCCCCAGGGCATCTGTCAGCGAGAGCTGCACTAGGCCGTAGCCTGATCCGTCCGCACCACCATCGAGCCGCATTCCGGCGTACTCACCGTACTCCGTCGAAGAAGAGGTGCTGCTGAATCCGTAGTTCTCAATTCCGGAGCTATTGAACCACCACTTGCTCGCATTGACGGTGCGATTTCCAAGGGCTAGAGCCGGAGGTGCGATCACCTCTCCACTGGAGTCAACGCGGGCTTGTGTGGTTGCGACGGAGGCAGCGTCGGTCATGGCAATGCCATTGAAGCGGTCAAGCATTTCCGTGTTGTCCGCATTCATTACGAGGCGGAAGGATTGTGCAAGTCCTGTTCCACCAAACGAGATTTTACCGAACTTGTCGAGTTCGACACTCAGATCCGTCGACGAAGCGTAGTTCGTTAGTTGGCTGTCACGAAGAGCAAGCTCCATTAGCTCTTTGAGCTCCTGAATGCTTGTGAATTCTCCCGTTCCATAGCTGACCGTGCTTGCGCCACCCGATACTGTTGCTGTACCCCGGGTGTATTTGGCAGGGTCGTTTCCAACGCGGTGGAAGCTTGCAATGAGCTTACCATCTTGATCCACCATGGCGATCTGTGAGCGCTGAACGTCGTTGTGCATGAGAGCGCCTGACGATCCGCGTGTTGTTGTTGCATTGGAGAGATTACCAATCTGCAGAGTTGCTCCTGAGTTGAATGTTCCCGGAAGCGCACTGCTGAGCGTTATGGCGCGTGTTCCCGTATTGACCGCGCTTACGGTCCGTTGCACCTGCGTTGTCCCTTGCAGCACAGTGACTGTATCGCCAACGCTGTATCCCTCAGCTTTTGTGACGGGGGTCGCCTGCAAGGTGATCGTGTCGAGCGCTACGTTAACGGCCGCTGCTGTATCTGTGTAGTCAGCATTGTCCTGATAGAATCCGCTTCCAAAGGCGTTTCGTGATCCGGATCCTCCCGGGGTTGCAATGCGGAAGCTACCAAAGTTCTCGCCACCGGAAAATAATTCCCATCCTAGTGTTGAGTTGTTAGCCGATTGCTCTACGGATGAAGAATCGATGTTTGCCTGGTAGTCAACAGCTGATGTTGCCTGCGGATTGATGCTCCGCTGATCGATGAAGATGTCCTGCGCAGAGTTGGTGACCACTTGTGTTTCAGGATTTACGTTGAACCCTTGTACTCCATTTCCTATGGAGTCAACGAGAAAGCCGTTGCCGTCTAGCTCGAAGTTGCCGTTACGGCTCAAAATGAGGCTACCATCGGTTCCATTCTCCGATACGAAGAAATCTTCTCCTTCAATCATGAAGTCGAGAGTTCTGCCTGTATCGATTCTGTTTCCCTGTGAGAAGTGGCTGTTGATCGAACCGAGCTTGACACCTGTACCGATTTCCATCGAGTTGGTTCCGCCGATCACGCCGCCTTGTCCACCGGAGGCTTGACGAATCACATCGTAGAAGGCCTCCTGAAAGTTTACTGTGCTCTTCTTAAAGCCTGTTGTGCTGATGTTGGCAAGGTTGTTACCGATTACCTCCATCTTCTTGGCTTGTGCCGCGAGGCCCGAGACCCCCGTCATCAATCCTTTAAAACTCATGAAACGACTCCTTTCGTATTTTTTTCTGTTGTTTGTTTGTTATTCTGCTTCTGCTACGCCAATCAATTGGTCCACGGTGGCGACATAGCCATTCTCCAAAGTGAGAGCAGGTCCCTTATCAGTGAACATCACGGCTTTTACAGTGCTAACCATGGTTCCTGGCTGATCCGGTGGTGAGTTCGGATCGTGCACCTCGACTTTCTTTCCAAGTAGCCCCGTTGCCTGCATGGCAGTCTCGTTGGCTTTTGCACTGGAGAAGTTGTCGTTGAGGTTCGACATCTGCTCGAGTGAGGAGAACTGGGCCATCTGTGAGAGCATAGCCTGGTTATCCATTGGATTCAGTGGATCCTGGTTTTTCATCTGTATGAGCATTAGTTTGAGGAAGGCGTCCTTTCCCAAATCGTCTTGCTGTTTCGCCACGTTAGGGATTGCATTGCTGCCGATGATTGAATCAATTCCCATTTTGCTACCTTCCTTGGCTTAAGCCATGATGTTTAGTATCTGGTCCGGATCCGCTGCTTCGTCGGTGTCTGAGTCGGCAACTTCCTTCTCGGACCCTCCCGTTAGGTTCGCAAATGAAGCGAGGTACTCACGAGCGGCCTTCTGATCTTCTACGGATGCAAAAGCCTTGCCACTTTCTGAGCCATTCTCGCCGTGATCGGCGACAGAGACATCAACTTGGTCAACCTCAAGGCCTTGCTCACGCAACATATCTTGTAGTTGTCCGCTGCTCTTCTGCAAAAGCTCTTTGGCGCTCTGGGTTTCGACGACGAATGCTGCCGTGACCTGAGCGTTTTCTACGGTGAGGTCAATTTTCACGTTGCCAAGAAGGTGGGGCTTGAGCTTCATCTGTATCGTCCCCGCTTTGTTGCGGATGGCGAGCTTCATCTGAAATTTCACCTGTTCCATCACCTTCTCCTTCAACTCCTCCATGCGAGGGTTGCGGTAGGGGCGGTCGGCTGGACGCGAAGCTTGGATCGACTTGGTGGCTCCCGGTTTAGGGTTAAAGCCTCCCGGTGACTCTAGTGGAGCACGCAATGACTCGATCTGACGTGCAAGCTGCGCATTGTTGGTTTTGAGTCCCTCCAAAAGGCGGGGAGAGACAGTGCTGGCATTCGGATTTTGGATCTGACTCTTTTCCGCGATCTCTTGCAGTCCCTGCAGGATGCGTTCCGCCTCCTTGCTATCGAGCTGGATCACCTTAGCGACCTGCGTCTCTTTAGTTTCCAGGCTGTGGAAGTCCTCTCGAACCTGATTTACCTCGGGTTCTTTGACCTTTGCTGCCGCTTCCGACACCGCAGCGGGTTTCCGCTCAGGTTTGGGGTCGGTTGCCACCTTCGGGGCAGGAGCCTTTTCCTTTTGGACGGGCACCTCTTCAGCGACTTCCGTTTCTTCTGTCGCTGCCGCCTCCGCGGGAGCCTCTATGGGAGCCGCGTCTGCAATAGGTGCAGGAGGCTTGTCGGGTGCCGTGTCGGCGACATCTTCGATGACGGGAGCCTCGGACTCAACGGCGCCTACCTCTGGAGCCTCCTGCGTCTTTTCTGCTTCTACAACAGCAACTTCGGGCTCGTCTTGAACGACTGTGTCCAGTTCCGCTCCATCTTCGATGGGCGCCTCTTCAACCACAACTTCCTCTACCAGAGTTGCAGCCTCCACGGGAACTTCCTCCACTTCTGGAGTGACCGCCTCTTCGCTGGCCTCTGCCGTAATGACTTCCTCGCCATCGGTAGGAAGAGCAACTTCAATGCCCTCCTCTGTCGCCTCGCCCTCTTCTGCAGCGGCGGATTCTTCCCCCTCGGGCTCATCTTTTTTGGTAACTTTTGCCTGCTTTTGCTGGCGCGCTTTTGCCGAGTTGAACTCAGACTCGAAATTTGTTCCGAGCTCGTCCATCATTCCAAACATCTGACTGCTAGTATCTGGGGAGCCTTGGATCCCGAATATCTTTTCGGGGGAAATTTGATAACCCTCTTCCACGTGAAACCTCCATGTTTTATTGCATCAGGTGTCACGATGCAAGCGATATGCCAGGTCGATTTGCCAGAGGGTATTAAAATTAGAGCGGATTTTTGGTCTCATTTTTTTTGGGTCGATAAGTGGGCCCAATATCCGTTCTAATTTTGAAGTCTGGCGATTGACTAAATTGCCGGGCCTGTGAGGCACTCTAGAGCGCGTTTAGGAATTGAACTCCTTTTCGCATGAATCAAACTTAACCTTAGGAGAAGGCTCAATGAGTGCAATTGCTGCTGGCTATGTTGCCCCGCAAACTAGATACGTAGTTCCCGCAGTCTCGCAACGCGATGATATTCGATTGTCTGAGTACAGGGTTGAAGGAAGCGTAAAAAGTTCCTCCGATGGAGTCCGTCTTGAGAATTGCATAGTGGAAGGTTCTGTGTCTGCGCGCGAAAAAATAGAGTGTATTCACACTTTTTCCAAGGAAATTGTTTCGACCTCGGATGAGGCTACGGTCAGGTCCAAGTCTATGGTTGAAGGGGGAGTTAGGGCTCGTGAAATCATTGTTATATCTGATAGCTCCGTGACTGGAAGCGTAACTTCAAGTTCCGAGGGGGTTACAGTCAAGGATGGCTCTAGGGTAAGCGGGGCCGTAACAGCCCGTGAAGATATTGTTGTATCCGGTGGTAGTGCGGTTGGTGGAGACGTGATTTCAGCTTCATCTGGCGTGAAAATTCGGGACAGTTCTTTTTCTTCTGGTCTTGTTGAAGCAAGGGAAGAGCTGTCTATAATCAATAGCAAACTGTCTGAAGGAGCTACCATTCAGTCTACCTCGGGTGGCGTCGACATTCACACGCCAAAGAGACAGCCCGCAATAGTGGCTAAGGTTTTGGCCCGCGAGGATGTCAATTTATCTTGGTTATCTTGCGGGGAGGTCAGCTCAAGCTCTGGCAAGGTGACCTGCTTAGGAGGAAAATTTGGACTGGTTCGGTCCGGCGGATCGCCAACTCTAAAGCAAGCGGAAATAGGCACCCTTGAACTCACAGTTGAAAAGGGTAAGGAAATCACGGTTGATCTTACAGGGTCCGTGGTGAAGGCTATTTCTATAAAAGTGGAAGATGCTGCATCTAATAGCGCGACTTTTGGAGGAAATGGCTCCTCGAAAGCCATTTCAGGTCGCAACATCGTGTGGACTCTGAACGGGTCTACGTTAACGGCTAGCCCGCAATGTTTTATGGTGCAAGGAGTCTTGTTAAATCAGTTCAAGCAAGACCTCTTAACGCGTTGCCAGTCCGGTACAAAAGGAATGGTTAATGGGGTTCCGGCTCAGGTGACTAATACCGGAATTGAAATACAACAAAAAGTTGAGGGCAAGCGAGGGGGCGGCACGAGCTCAATAGTGACCAAGGTTACTATTGTCGGAGGGAAAATTCTTGGAAATATTACCCAGAGTGAACCCGTGAAATTTGATACGACCAAGACTGAGTTTTTAGGAAGAATCTCCAGCTAATAAAAGGGGACCTCCTCTTTCAACTTGTGAGGGAGCATGGCCTTGTGGTATCCAGGGTCACGCTCCCTAAAAAGATCAGGACGAAGCCGCTTGACGGCGCACTAGCCGTTCCAGACCTCTTGCCAAGCTGCAAGCACGCTAGGGCGTAATCTGTAGCGGGCGATATTGCCGGGGTCTAGATTGAGGAGTTCCTGCTCTACCGCCTCCACGAATCGCATGCGGCCTGGCACCTCCAGATGAGTTGTAGCCCACTGCTGAATGAACTGAGTGGCCTCCATTTGGCTGAGGCGGTCTTCCACGACTTTGCGCACTAGATGCTTGATCGAGTCACGGTGGCGTGCTCGGAATGGATCGGGCTCACCAAGCTGATGTTGGATGGTTGCGTAGCGCTGTGTGGAGCGCAGATAGGCCCAAAGAAAGACATCCTTAAGCAAATGAATGCCTATTCCCTTGTAGATAGCGATTAGACCCGCGATGTATGCATCCGTTGGGACATCTACAAAAGAAAGCGGGCAGAGATTAGCTTTTAGCAGGGGGATATTACCTGCGATGCGCGACGTTCGCTTGTTGACATCCTCAAATGGCTGCAAGTACGGCAAGTGGACCATCAGAAAAAATGAGGCCTCGAAGGGATCGTTGATTGCACCACTTTTGGTTAAAATGTCGTGCAGGCACTCCTCGATGACGCTCGGGATGCTTGCTGGCTGGTAGCTGGTTCCGCTAATGCCTACGGGAATGCTGCGGATTCGGCCACTCGCTGCGGGATCGCCCATGAGGTTTTCAGAGAGCACAGCGTGTATATTGCGAATGGTATATGGGTGATAGGTTAGACCCTCAGCTTCTTCGATCAGATACTCAATTGCAGCCTTGTGATTGAGAATCATTTGAGCTTCACGAGTAGACTTTTGGCTTGCAGATTTTCCTTCTTTGAGGAGACGTGCTGTCTCTAGAAATGAGTAGGTATTTCCCTCTAAACGGGAGGAGTTCCACGAAAGGTCAATGAGAAGGCGGTCCATGACCCTTCGGGCGTAAGTTCCGGCTGGCAGGTCCCCTTCTATACCGCCGCTCATTTCCCATAGCCTGGTCCGCTCTGCCGCCGATAGATAGCTCGTGTGATTGGGGACATAGTCATTAAGAAAGGCGCTGTCATAGCCTACCGTTTGTCGCTCGGCTCTCGGGCGTTGCACGAGAGAAAGAACCGCTTGCGCTTCCGGCGATAGGGGGAGGTCTAAGCGACTGACTGACTCCGGCGGTGGCGCAATCGCATGATAGCGAATAGCGCGCCCTCGTCCGGTTCGTTGGAGTAAGTGTTCGTTGACAAGGAGCTTAAGTCGCCGCTGGACTGTTCTTTGTGTGATTTGTTGCCCCAGCTTGGCGCAAATTTCACCAATTGAGGCTCCATCAGGGAACTTCCCTACTACCGATAAAATTTCCTGCTCTGCTTTTTTCTCGTCCATAGGGCTTACTATATCATTATCGCGACATTATCGCGACATTATCGCGACATTATCGCGACATTATCGCGACATTATCGCGACATTAAGAGTGCTTCAAGTGCAGGCGGCCACCGTGTCCCTGTAATGGCAGAACGATCCAGACCCGCTTGAGAGATGATAGAGAAACTGTGAAGAACGTCAAAGTCAGGAATCCGCGCCTCCAGCGAGTTTTTCATTTTTTTGAGTGGTTGACCAGGAGTCTGCCCTTCCCTATCATGATTAGGACTTAATACCCCGGAGATTCCGTGAAAAACATTGCCATACTAGGGAGCACGGGCTCCATTGGGAAAAATGCATTGAAGGTCGCCGCTCATTTGCCCGAGCAACTTCGGGTGGTGGCCATTGCTGCTAAGCAAAACATCGATTTGCTCGAGGAACAGGCGCGGTTTTTTCAGCCTGAGGTCATTGCTGTATATGATGAAGACAAGGCTCTCGAGCTGCAGAGGCGGCTGCCGGGTCAGCGTGTCGTGGCTGGGATGGAGGGACTCCTTGCCGTGGCCACTCTTGCATCCGCGGATTTAGTGGTTTCTGCGATGGTCGGAACGTATGGCCTAATGCCTACCGTGGCAGCAATTGATGCCGGGAAAGATGTCGGTCTTGCGAACAAAGAAGCGCTCGTATCTGGCGGGGCCCTCGTCATGCAGAAGGTGAAGGAAAAAGGGGTCAATTTACTGCCAATCGATAGCGAACACAGCGCCCTCTTTCAGTGTCTTCTTGCCGGAAAGCATCACGAAGTACGTCGCCTGGTGCTCACCTCCTCTGGGGGACCGTTTCGTGGACACACGAGCGAGCAGCTTCAGAAGGTTACGCTGGAGGAGGCGCTCAACCACCCCACGTGGAAGATGGGACCAAAGATCACTATCGATTCCTCTACGCTGATGAATAAAGGGTTGGAAGTCATCGAGGCGCACTGGCTTTTTGATTTGCCGCCGGAGCAAATTGATGTGGTGGTCCACCCTCAAAGTGTAATTCATAGCATGGTGGAGTTTCGTGACGGTGCGATGATGGCCGAGATGGGCGAGCCCGATATGCTGGTGCCTATCCAGTATGCGCTGACCTTTCCGGCTAGAGAAGAAGGCCTCTTGGAGCCTTTCGACTTCACCAAGCATCAGCAACTCAACTTTATGGTTCCAGATCCCCATAAATTCCGCTGCCTTGGACTCGCGTTCGATGCGATTCGTGAGGGCGGAACCCTCCCCTGTTACATGAACGCCGCTAACGAAGTATTGGTCCACCGCTTCCTCGATCGTCAATTCGAGTGGAACGAGATTGCCATCCGCCTTGAGCATCTTATGGAGAGGCACAATGGCGTTCAGCCGGACACTCTAGATGTGATCAATGAGGTTGATCGCGTTGCCCGCCAGGAGGCAGCCGCGATTTAGCAAGGTAGTTGTTTGATTAGTTGTACTAAACTTCTTATTAATGAATGCGTTTATTTTTGCTTTCCGCGTCCGAGCTGGAGAGTTCGGGCGCTTATTTGAGAAAACCTCTGACGCGTTTCAGCCTCTGTCCGTTGGAATAAAATTAATGTAGCTAGTCGCGTTAGCTTGGTGTTCGCGAGTTGGACAAACGTCAGGTGCTCATCATCTAAGTATTCTAAAATTATTCGATGGATAGCAGGAGGAATCCGGCGAGGTGGCGCTTGGGGTGGCCGGCGAGTTGAGCTGTGGTGAATGACGACCCAGAAGCGGCCTGGGTGCATGCTGAGGCGCTGAGGAGTAGAAACCTGCTCTAGCCGGTTTGTCTTTGTTATGGATTCTAATCGCAATTTAGGCAGTCTATCCAGCTTAAGGTCGTAGAGTCTGTTATTTGATTGGGTACAATGGCAGATTGGGCTTTGAGCGTCAAGGCGCTCTTGCTGGCTCTCTGTTAGGTGGCAAACGTGGTGACAAGAGACCCTTTTTCTGGTATAATTCCAGGGAACAGTTATACCTAGGATTGTGATCTTCATGCACAGCTTTTTCTATCTTATTTTGGCCATTTTGGGACTTGGATTCCTCGTATTCATTCACGAGCTCGGTCACTACTTTGCGGCTTTGCGCGTGGGAATGCGCGTGGAAGCGTTTGGAATTGGTTTCGGCAAAGCCATTTACTCGTGGACCGCTAAAAATGGAGTAGAGTGGCGCATCAATTGGCTTCCCTTTGGTGGTTACGTGAAGATTGCTGGGATGGAAAAAGAAGACGACGTGGAGCCCTCAGATATCCCTGATGGCTTTTTTGGCAAGTCTCCTATAGATCGCATTAAGGTGGCTCTCGCAGGGCCTGTTGTAAATCTCGTGTTTGCCCTCCTGGCTTTCACAGCTCTTTGGGGATTGGGTGGACGTGAAAAGAATTTTGAAGACTTTTCGAGTCGTGCTGGCTGGGTGGATCCTGCCTCAGAGCTCTATGAGGGAGGGGTGAGGCCTGGTGACATCATCTCTTCGTATGAAGATAAGCCCGTTGTAAGCTTCAAGGATCATCTTTATGCGGCAATGATGGGTGATGGGGATATCAAGGTAAAGGGTTACCATGTCGATTACGATAGCGGCCAACAGACTGCTTTTCAGCTAGATATAGCGCCATATAGCCACCCTTCATCCGCCAATAAAGAGATCTTAACCACCGGTATTCTAAAAAGTGCAAGTTACGTGCTGTATCCAGAAAAGGATGCGTATGGCAAGGCAACCAAGCTGATGGAGGGATCTCCTATGGAGAACTCTGGCATCAAACCTGGGGACCGTATTGTCTGGGCCAATGGCGAGAAGATTTTTTCTGTGATGCACCTGCAGCAGGTGATCAATGAAGATAAGGTCCTTCTGACGGTGGAGCGTGGTCCTGGCGAGATCGTACAGGTTCGGGTCCCTCGCGTAGCTGTCGAAGAACTTCGATTTGGAGCGGTCGAGAAGGATGAGATTGTAGATTGGCAATTTGAATCGGGTCTGCGCGCCGAAAAACTAGGGAAGCTTCTTTTTCTTCCCTACAACCTTAATCCCAATTGCCTCGTTGAGGGACGCCTTCCTTTTGTTGACGAAGATGTAGAGAGTCAGGTTCTGACAAATGGGGAGGAGCTTCTTCGTGCCGGTGATCGAGTGATTGCGGTTGATGGAGTTTCGGTGCGACGTGCCCATGAGGTTTTGAAGGCGATACAGGCGCGTTACGTAAACATCATTGTGTCACGTATGGCTGGTGACGCGAGCCTACTGCCATCCGACGAGGCTGATGCAGCTTTCGATGGGGAAATCAACTGGAGTGATATTTCTAAGCTGGCAAGCACAATCGGTACGGCGAGTCCGCTGGAAACAGCCGGCACTATGGTGGCCCTGAAGCGGGTCCAGCCAAAACGTAGTCTCGACTTCGCGCGTAGCGAAAAGGAGCAGAAGAGGCTGGAAGAGGGAATTCGTTCCAGGGTAAAACTGGTCGAAGAAATAGCAGATCCCGAGCTTCGTCGCCGCACGCTGGCAGCGTTTCACGAGGCCCAGGAGAGGCTGTTGATTGGATTGCCGTTAACAGATCGTAAAGTGACCCATAACCCTGAACCGTTTACGCTGTTTGGCGACGTGTTTGATGAAACATTCGGTACGCTCCGGGCTTTATTCTCCGGGCACATCAGCCCGAAGTGGCTCGCAGGACCCGTTGGTATCGTACAGGTTATTCAACACCACTGGATGCTCGGCATTCAGGAAGCTCTTTACTGGATTGCCGCCATCAGTTTGAACTTAGGCACCTTAAACCTTCTGCCTATTCCCGTACTTGACGGCGGACACATCTGCTTCGCGATTTGGGAAATGGTCACCGGACGGAAACTCTCCTCCAAGACCATGGAGCGACTAATTATTCCATTCGCGGTGGTGCTAATCGGATTCCTAGTATTCCTTACCTACCACGATGTCTCTCGAATTTTTTCCGGAGTATTTGGATAAAAAAAATCCGCCGTGCCGACGTGAGGAACGTGCGGTACGGCGGACTCCACGAGCTAGCAGCTATCACTACCGCACCTCTTACAACTCATCCACATAAAAAATGCGGAGAGCGCAAGACTAATTACAATAATGACTAAGCTACAAGTCGCAGTAATTTCCATGGCTCCAATCGTCATGCTCCACCCAAAAATGATGCGAAGCAATTGCCCAAAAGCGGGCGCGAAGAAGAAACCAGAAAGGAATGTATAGAAGCATTGAGCACTATACTTACCTATCATTTGGTACTCCAAGAGTTACCTGGGAGGGTTCTCCCTCCACTCTTATTATAGCATAAGTGTCTATTGTTTAATAATTTACTTTATGAATTCTTTATGATGAGCAACTTGGGGGTGGCAAAATGCCCTCCTGGAGAATAGAGCTCCAGGAGGGCATTAGAGATTGTTTGGTTTGAGCCTATCTTTCCCAGAGGTCCTTGGTTTCTATTGTGACCGTTGGCTTTTGAATTACGTCAGTGCTTGCCTCGCTCTTTTGGGAAAAGGTCTCGTCTAAAGAGGGAATAAAGACTTCTACAGCTAGGAGTTTGAAGCTGCTCTTTAGAGGTAGGCTAACCACTGGCTCAACCGTGAAGTTGCGGAAAATTGCAGTATGAAATTCTTTTTTGAATATCTCTGCTCGAGTGATTGGGACGTGAACCGTTATTTTTCCCAAAGTAGGCAGGGTAACGACAAACTGTTCTTTTTCACTGTCGTATGTGGAAATAACAGCCTCTTCACTGATCTCTTCCGTATGAAGCTCAAAAGCGCGGGTGAAAAACTCTCCCGTTTTTCTGCTGATCGCGCCCATACGTGTTTGGTATTCGGATTGCTTTTCAAACTCTCCTTTCTTCTCCCAGTAGTAGAGCTGCTTCTCAACAAATACTTGTATCCGCTTGTTCGTGTACTGCTCGCTAATGTCGAATAGGGCGATGTCTGTAGTGCCCATCTCACCCTCGGTTGTCACAATGGGACGCCCCCCAGCGGCTACGAGAGCGCCAGTTGGACTAAAGGCGATGCGGCCAACCGCTCCTTCATTGGCTGGAAGGGTTTTGAGAAGGCGCCCGGTGGTGATGGCCCAGATTTTTACGGTGCCGTCATCACTGCCGGATGCGATGAACTTGCCGTTGGGTCCGTATGCAACGGCATTTACCCGCTGTTCATGCCCGGACAAGGTGGTCATTACAGAGCGTCCAGAGATGTCCCAGATTTTGACAACGGAATCGGTGGTCGTTGCCACTGAGGTGCCACTTGGATCAATGGAGAGCCCCAAAACGGGAGCGCCGGTTTGATAGACTTCCACCTGGTATGAGCTAGCCACTTCCCAAACGATCATCGTACCATCGAGACTTCCTGAAACGAGAAGTTTGCTGTTCGGAGAAAATTCGAGTGTGGGAACGGGGGCTGTGTGACCGGCAAGTCGAGCAACTGGATTTGGACTCCCTAGTTCCCAGATGGTGACGGTCTGATTCATTCCCGAGGAGGCCACCCAGCGCCCATCCGGGCTAATGGCGACGGTAAGCTGTCCCTCCGGACAACCTTGTAACTCATGTGTTTCGTCACCTGTTTTTACGTCGTAAAGGATGACTTCCCCGCGGTTCCCTGTTACGGCATAGCTTGTTCCTCCTGGGGAGTAGGTGGCACTTGTTGCCCAGCGGCGACGCTTTTCATGGACAGCATGGTCGGAGGGCGTTCGGGTGTTCCAGGTCATTACTTCACCCGAATGATCGCTGGAGAGAAGATTTGTGCCATCCGGGTTGAATGAGAGGTTCGTGATTGGATCGTCATGTCCGGTTAGCTTCGTCAGAAGCTCGTCCGGGTCGGCTGAGAGACTAGCGCTACTCAACAGGAGTATTGCTACTGCAGAGGTTAGGGTCATCATGGAATTGGGTCCTTTGGCAAATGTATTAAAGTTCTTCCGAAGAGTCATCGGAAGACTTCACAAACGGCCAAGGAGTAATGGGCGCAAAGAGTTGGAGCTAAATGGAAAGAGAAAGAAAAACGAGCAAGAAAATAACACACGGTACTCCGGGTAAACCGGAGCACCGTGTGTAGGGAAACGGTTCTTACGAACTCTTATCGTTGCTGTCGTCGAGAATCTCAACCTCAGCGTCTTCGATGACTTCTTCATCGGCATTGCCGCCGGCGCTTGGACCCGGTTGTGGTCCATTTCCTTCAGCACTTGCTTCGGTAGCACCTGCTGGAGCTCCCGCTTTGGCCATTTCTTCACCGATCTTCTGCATGTAAGTGGAGAGGTCGTCGCTAGCCGTTTTGATGGTCGCTAAATCTTGTCCCTCTAGGGCCTTCTTTAGAGTGTCCACACGACTTTGGATGTCCGTTACGAGTTGCTCTGGGAGCTGCTCCTTGTGGTCCGCTATCGCCTTTTCTGCGCGGAAAGCGATCGCCTCGCCTTCGTTGCGAGCGTCCGCAGCTTCCTTAAATTTAGCGTCTTCATCGCGATGAATTTCCGCCTCTTTCACCATGCGCTCGATCTCAACTTCGTTTAGACCTGAGCTCGCTTCGATGCGAATCTTTTGCTCCTTGCCGCTCTGCTTATCCTTAGCGGAGACGTGAAGGATGCCGTCAGCATCGATGTCGAAGCTCACCTCAATCTGAGGCGTGCCACGAGGGGAAGGAGGGATATCGGTCAGATCGAATCGACCGATTTCCTTGTTCTGCATGGCCTGTGACCGCTCGCCCTGAAGAACAACGATCGTAACTGCTGGCTGGTTATCAGCTGCAGTCGAGAAGGTCTGCTTCTTCTGCACAGGGATGGTTGTGTTGCGTTCAACGAGTGGCGTCATTACTCCACCTAATGTCTCGATACCCAGAGTTAGCGGGATAACGTCAAGGAGCAGGACGTCTTTTACGTCGCCCATCAAGACCCCGCCCTGAATTGCAGCACCCGAGGCCACAACTTCATCAGGGTTTACCCCTTTGTGTGGCTCCTTGCCAAACAGATCCGTAACGAGTTGCTGGACCGCAGGCATCCGACTCATTCCGCCGACAAGAATCACATCAGCGATATCTTCCTTATTGATTCCAGCGTCCTTGAGTGCTTTGAGGCACGGCCCCTTCGTACGTTGGACGAGATCGTGTGTGAGCTCCTCGAGCTTCGCGCGAGTAAGCGTGAGCTGTAGGTGCTTTGGACCCGACGCATCCATTGTGATGAACGGTTGATTGATCTCTGTTGAGGTCGTACCAGAAAGCTCAACTTTAGCTTTTTCTGCTGCATCACGAAGACGCTGTAGTGCCATTTTATCTTGTGTTAGATCAATGCCCTGCTCTTTTTTAAACTCTTCAATGATCCACTTGATGATCACATTGTCGAAGTCGTCACCGCCAAGGTGCGTATCTCCATTCGTCGCAAGCACCTCAAAAACGCCGTCGCCAATTTCCAGAATGGAAATATCGAAGGTTCCTCCGCCAAGGTCGAAGACTGCGATCTTGTGATCGTGTGCTTTGTCGAGTCCGTATGCAAGTGCTGCGGCCGTTGGCTCCGGAATGATTCGCTTCACCTCAAGGCCTGCAATTTTTCCCGCGTCCTTCGTGGATTGACGTTGGCTATCGTTGAAGTAGGCAGGGACCGTGATCACAGCTTCTGTGACGGTTTCGCCAAGGTATGCTTCCGCAGTTTCCTTCATTTTTGTCAGGATCTGAGCCGCAATTTCTTCTGGCGTTACATCTTTTCCACCTGCGAAGAAGATCGCGTCGCCATTAGCATTGGCCTTTACTTCGTAAGGGACCGTCTTCATTTCCTCCTTTACTTCCTCGTACTTGCGGCCAATGAATCGCTTCGTAGAGCAGAGGGTGTTTTCCGGGTTGGTGACAGCTTGGCGTTTCGCTGGAATACCCACGAGACGCTCGTCGCCTTTAAACGCTACCGTAGAAGGAGTCGTACGCGACCCTTCTGCAGAAGTGAGGACCTTTGCCTGGCCACCTTCCATCACAGCGACACAGCTGTTGGTGGTGCCCAGATCAATTCCGATAATTTTTGATTTCTTGCCTGACATAGTTATTTCTCCTCAGGGATTTCTTCGTTTAATTCTTCAATCTTTGGCGCCTTCGCCACTTTTACGCGGGCTGGACGGATCACACGCTTGCCGCGCATGTAGCCTTTTACAGACTCCTCCATGACCGTATCAGGATCGTGCTCATCGCTCTCCACCGTCTCGACAGCCTCGTGTCGGTGCGGATCAAAACGTTGTCCAACGGACTCAAAGGGAACGATTCCGTTCTCCAGCAAAACGTCCTTGAATTGCGTCAGGATCATCTGAAATCCGACCGCCCAATTTTTCACTTCATCGCTCATGTTCTCAACGAACGAGAGAGCCTTGTCCATTCTATCGATGGGGTCCAAGAATTCCGTCAGCATGCGTTCAACAGCATACTGAGTGAGTTCCTGGCGCTCCTTTTGCATCCGCTTCCGCGCATTTTCTGATTCGGCAAGAAGGAGTAGATTTTTTTTCTTCGTCTCTTCTAACTCTTCTTGTAAGGCTTCCAGTTCCGTGTCGAGGATGGTTACTTCCTTCGGCTCACGTACCTCTTCCTGTGCCTCGTCCGTTTCCGGCTCTTGTTGTTCAGCTTGGCTTTCCATAGTTTTACTCTTCAGTTCTATCTTCTAGTAGGATGGGTGTCGCCTGCCCTTTTACGTAGAGTTGATCAGATGCGGGCTGGCGATAGGAGATGCGGTGCTTGTGCACCATTTGCGTTAGTTTTTGGCTGATGGTGTCGGCAAAGGCGTGCAGGGCACCAAAAAGGGAACGGTACGGCAGGCGGGCAGGTCCAAGAATGCCTACGGCGCCGGTAACATGTTGGTTGATGTAGTACGGGCAGGTAATCACCGCGCTGCTTGGGCTCCCGTGCGTGTACGGATTGAGGTCATCACCTATCCAGCACTTAAGCCGCTCCTGTGTGCAGCACTCCCGTAGGAGTAGACGCATGCCTTGTCTGTTCTCGAAAAGGGAGAGCGTGCCTGCGAGTTGTGTGACGTCCTGAAACTCGGGGTAGCTCAGGAGTTGACTAAAGCCTGTGCGGTAGATGTCCTCTTCCATGAAGTTGGCATACCCCACGATGTAGCGGACCATCACTTCGTTATAAAGCGACTGCGCGACCTCTTCGTCTTGAGGGCTCATCTCTTTTGGGGGGCGTTCATCGGTGAAGCGAGAGAGGAAGTAGCGCTCCAGACCAGCGAGAAAACTCTTGTCCAACGAGCGCTCGCTTCGTAGTTCTTCCGTGTGGACCAGGCCGAAGTTGGTGACGAGCACGGCGAGGCAGCGGTTGATGTCGATCGGAACGAGCTGGATTTTCTGGATGAAATCGTGGTCGAAGCGTGGTGCCGAGATGAACACGGCGGTTTCGGTGAGTCGGCTTAGGCGATTGCTTGCCTTTTGGAGAAAGCTGTTGATCTCTTTGCCGGAGACGCCCTCTAATTTATCTAGCTCTTGTGCATGCTCCGGCTCTAGAATGCCATATTCGAGGAAGTTCTGGGCGTATAGGCGGTAGGCTTTGTGCGTGGGAAGGCGTCCAGCCGAGCTATGCTGCTGCTCAAGGTAGCCCTGAGTTTCGAGTGCAGTGAAGTAGTTGCGAATTGTTGCAGAGCTAAGGTCTTGAAAGCCGTGGTCGCGTAACGTGTTAGAGCCTATCGGCTTGCCAGTGCGCAGGTAGAGATCAACAAGGCCCAAGAGGACCTTTTGCTCGCGCTCACGCTTGCCTGCTCGTTTCCGAGGGGGTGGCGTTAGGGAGTGGAGATTCTGACTTTTCTTGCTCATACGGGTTGATCATAACCCATTCAGCGCAAAAGAGTCAATGGTTTATTAGCACTCAAGCTCTTTATTTGCTAGAAAAAGAAGCGGGAAATCCAATGGCCTTAGACTTCCCGCGTGAATGAGCCCGACCGCGCGGGGTATAAGATCTAAACCGCTTTTTTCAGCGCTGCCTTAAAGCTGGCCACGGCGGGGATCTTTTTGGGCGACTTCGTATTGAGGAAGGAATGAAAATGACTCTCCCAGTTGAAGTCCTTTTTAACCCGATCCATTCGCGTCTCCACTGCGCGCTTGCCCTGTGCAGCCTTGAATTGATCGAAGTAGTGGCGGTACTCTTTGTCAGTCGACTGCAAACCGAGGAGGTTATCCAGGCTCCACTTGGTGAAGGGCACTGACTCGTCCATCGAGTCGAGGTCATCCGGATTCATCGCCGCAACGAGCTGGCAGATGAGATGGAATCCGCGTGTGAACGGGAACCCAGCTCCTTGGTCGCGTAGGACCTCGTCGCGCTCGTCGCGGTAGTCATCTGACTCCGAGCAGAACGGTGCGATCTCCTCCGTCTCCTTCATCCACTCCACATCGTCATCTTGATCTGTGCAGCTAATGAAGGTTAGCGGATTGCCCTGTGGATCGGGGCGATTCGTAACGAGCTTATGTATGGCCTTGCAGGCCGTTTCGCCGCCGTCTGGAACCCCGTCACCAAAGAAGTAGCGGATCACCTTCTTTCCCTTTTGGCTTTCAATGGACTCCTAGAGTCTCCCTGCCGCGGGAGTGGTG
>JBFIDQ010000008.1:0-26028 GCA_041603795.1 Chlamydiales bacterium | reverse complement strand
TTCCGCAGTAGCCTCCGAGATTTCCTTACCCCACACTTGGCAGATCTCTCGGAAGACAGCCTGCGTCGCTTTGAGAGCAACCCGTTACGCATTCTCGACTCCAAAGACAAACAGGATCGCAAAATCCTACAGGGCGCTCCGTCGATACTCGATGCGCTCGACTCAGAGGCAAGCGATCACTTTGAAGAGGTAAAGCGTCACCTGACGGCGTTAAAACTTCCTTTTTCAGTGAACCCTTCGCTGGTGCGAGGACTCGACTATTACAACGGAACAGTTTTTGAGGTTATGACCGAAGAACTGGGCGCACAGAACAGCTTGGGAGGTGGTGGACGCTACGACGGCCTCCTCAAGCAATTGGGCGGACCCGACCTACCTGCCATTGGATTTGGCAGTGGCATGGAGAGGATCATACAAACGAAGCTGCAGCAGGAATCCGATCTTGAGACACCTCTCGGCCCGGCTTTTTTCATGATCCCCATCGGGGATGATGCGATACGAGCGTGCTTTGCCCACCTTCATGAAATGCGAGCACTCCATATTCCTTCGGAAATGGATTTCAGCGGACGTAAGGTCAAAAAAGCGATGGCCTACGCCAATAAGATCAATGCACGCTACACGGCAGTGGTCGGTGACCTCGAGCTGGAAACGAATCAGGTTAAAGTTAAGGAACTGGCTACCGGAGAAGAGACCACGGTTGCACTTTCCGATCTGTCAATTTTTATCGCCAGTAGAACAGCAGAGTTTGAATCGGATCTTTTTGAGGGAATCTCAGAGCAAATGATGGAATTATTCCAAGGTAAGGGAGAAGACAAGTGAGTTACGAACGCACGCATGACTGTGGAACACTCCGTAAGGAGCAGATAGGGGAAAACGTCAGATTATCCGGATGGGTCCATCGACGACGCGATCATGGTGGATTGATTTTCATCGACCTACGCGACCGCTTTGGCCTTACCCAGCTTGTCTTCGATCCAAAAGTCGACGAGGCAAACCACCACAGCGCAGAAGCTTTGCGTGCGGAGTGGGTAATCACCGTAGAAGGCAAGATCATTCCCCGTGCGGACGGAATGGCCAACCCAAACCTTGCAACAGGCGATATCGAGGTAGAAGTGTCTCAAATGGAGATCCTCTCGAAAGCGAAAACCCCTCCATTTTCGATATGCGATGACCTCGTCACGGTCAACGAAGAGCTTCGCCTCCGCTACCGCTACCTCGACATGCGCCGCGGCGACATCGCTAAAAACCTGCTGCTACGCCACAAGATGATGTTGGAGACGCGCAACTACCTAAGCGAGCAGGGCTTTCTGGAAATACAGACGCCGATCCTTGGAAAGTCAACACCAGAGGGCGCACGCGATTATTTAGTCCCTTCGCGTGTCCATCCGGGAACCTTCTACGCTCTACCGCAGAGTCCGCAGCTCTTTAAGCAGCTGCTGATGATTGGAGGTATGGACCGCTACTTCCAGATCGCGGCGTGTTTTCGCGACGAAGATCTCCGAGCGGATCGCCAACCGGAATTCACACAAATTGATATTGAGATGAGCTTCGGGACTCCAGAGTCGCTCTTCCCTATCGCAGAGGGCATGGTCCAACAGATCTTCAAGGCGTGTCGCGGAACAGAAATCACAGCTCCGTTCCGACAGATCACCTATGCAGACTGCCTGGACAAGTACGGAACAGACAAACCGGATCTACGCTTTGGGATGGAACTCGTAACGCTCAATCAAATCGCTGAGCGATCGACGTTCTCCGTCTTCCTCGAACAGATTCAGTCAGGCGGCGTCATAAAGGGCATCTGCGTGAAAGGCGGAGCGGATATTTCACGTCGACTCATCGACGACTACACCAGCTTCGTCGGCAAACTCGGAATCAAAGGACTGGCGTGGATGAAATTCCAGGATGCCGGACTCAGCTCCAGTATCGTCAAGTTCTTCCCTGAGGACCTACAGCGGGAACTCATTGAGACGATGGGGATGGAACCTGGCGACCTTCTCTTTATGATCGCAGATCAGCCAAAACACGCCCTGCAAGGGTGTGACCACCTTCGTCGTAAGCTAGCACGTGACCGCAACCTAGTTGATCCGAATCGATTCGAGGTACTTTGGGTCACTGAATTCCCCCTCTTTACGTGGAATGAAGAGGAGCACAGACTCGAAGCAGAGCACCACCCGTTTACTGGGATCCGTGAAGAGGACAGTCACCTTCTCGAATCAGAGCCAACCAAAGTGCGATCGCTTAGTTACGATCTCGTCATCAACGGCTACGAGTGCGCCTCGGGGTCGCAGAGAATTCACGACGGCGACCTCCAGCAGCAGATCTTCAAAGTGCTGAATCTTACGCCAGAGGAAATCGAGGCCAAATTCGGCTGGTTTGTGGAGGCGCTTCAATACGGCACCCCGCCACATCTTGGTGTGGCGCTCGGACTCGACCGCATGGTCATGCTTCTTACGGGAACGGACAATATCCGCGATGCCATTGCCTTCCCTAAAACACAGAGGGCAAGTGACCTAATGATGGAGGCGCCATCGGAGGTCTCTCAGGAACAAATGAGGGAGTTGGAACTCACCCACAAGGGGAGTCGACTTCCTGTATAGCCACAAAAGGCGATGCCGGCCTACAATCGAACCATCCAATTGACCCAAAAGAGGTGATGATATGTTAAAGACAACAATTGCAGCGGGCATCGCCATGGCAGCCTGCTTGAATGCTGACGGCGAGAGCGTCCTCAATGAGGAACAGAAAGTCTCGCAGACTTTCGGTCACTTGATCGGAAACAACCTGGAAACTCCAGGGCTAACGTTTGATGCGGACCTAGTTATTCAGGGCATTCGCGATGCCGTGAGCGGTAAGGTTGCACCTATGAACGAGGAAGAGTACGAAGCGGCCATGGCACAGATTCAAGAGAGCGCTTTTAGCGAGCTTGCGAATAAGAACCTAAAGGAAGCTACTGAGTATCTTGCGAACAACGAGAGCAAGGAAGGTATTGTCGCGATTGAATCCGGCAAGCTCCAGTACGAAGTTCTCAACGGTGGCGAGGGCGAGAGTGTAGCAGAGCACGCAACGCCAACGATTCACTACGTAGGCACCTACGCTGATGGGACGGTCTTTGGCGCTTCTGAAGAGAGCAGCGGACCAGTAACTCTTCCACTGGACCAGACCATTTCTGGCTTCAGCAAGGGAATCGTCGGTATGAAGCAGGGCGAAAAGCGCCGCCTTTATATCCACCCGGAGCTAGGTTACGGAACGGAAGGCCACCTGCCGCCGAACTCGCTACTGATCTTCGACGTAGAAGTGGTTTCGGTTGATGCCACGCAGCAAAATGCTGAAGAAAGCGTTGAGGCTACTATTGCCGAAGTCAACGACTTCACTGACGCAACGGTACGGTAATTAGTGAAGATTGTTCTCGTCGCCCCACAGATTCCGCAAAATACGGGTAACGTGGTGCGCACCTGTGCGGTGACGGGATCAAATCTATTGCTCGTTGAGCCCATAGGCTTTAGCACAAGCGATCGCATGCTAAAGCGAGCGGGACTCGACTACTGGGAGGGGGTAACGGTAGAAAAAACCGGTGATCTCATTGGTTTGCTCGAAGCAACCAACGCCCCCTTCTTCTTCTTCTCTAGCAAGGGCAAACGCTCCTACCACCAGGTGGAGTACACCAAAGACTCTTGGCTCATCTTCGGATCGGAAACAACAGGCCTCCCCCAGGAACTCTGGGAACGATGGCCCGATCGCTTCGTCACACTCCCCATGGTAAAAGGTGCCCGCTGCCTCAACCTCGCGTCAACCGTCGCCGTCGCCAACTACGAAGCGTGGAAAAGTGTTGGGTTTTGCGGTAGCAATTTACAACTCTGTTGATTTTTCCCTCTCCTATCTTCTAGCCTGGCTCGACTAGCACGAACATATCACTATTGGTTCTTAGGGGCGAAGCCCCGACATATTTACAGCCTAGGGCGTGAGCCCTAGGTAGCAGTGAATTAATGAATTAGCCCCAAAGGGGCGGCACAAAAGCGTAACATGCGGATACGCGCCTTTGAAGGCTGGTCAACAAAAATTATGACATTCACTATACCCTGTATTCATGGCTGCATAGGACATCTTGTACCGCCCCTTCGGGAAATCTAAACCACGATGTGGACTTTAGCGTGAAACGAATTTCCTCGTCAGTAGTGATCCCTGAGCCCAGCACTTACGCACTGATTGGTGGATTCATCGCCTGCATTGCAATGGCACGGCGACCTGCAAAGCGGGCACGTTTTCAGTAATCGTAGCCTTTTGACAATTAGCCTACGCGCGCCGTATTCTCAAACTCAATTTTGGGAGACCTATGGCGATTTTTCGGCTAGCGTTACATACTCAGATTCTAATTGGCATGCTCCTGGGCGCGGCCTGCGGACTCTTCTTTGGTGAGATGACAGTGGCCTTTGGGGTGTTAGGGGAAGCATTCATCATGCTTCTCAAGATGACCATTTTGCCCTACATCAGTTTTTCCTTGATTCACGCCGTTGGCTCTCTCAGTGTAAAAGCCGCCGTTCGCCTTTTTGCGCGAGCCCTGCTGTTTTTTGTTGGACTATGGGCGGTTACGCTCGCAGTCATTTACGTCATCTCGTTTCTGTTTCCCGAGCAGAATATTCCGATCTACTACAGCAATATGAGCACATTTAGCGGGAGCGAGGAAAGCCTGCTGGAGGTGTTCATTCCGGCCAACCCAATCCAAGCCTTTGCCAACAATACGATCCCTGCCGTTGTCCTTTTTAGCCTACTTTTTGGTGTGGCTCTCATCCAACTCAAATCAAAGGCCCCTTTTCTCTCCAATGTAAAAACGGTCCTAGAGGTTCTTACGACCATCACCCATTGGGTGGCCAACCTCTCGCCCATTGGGTGCTTTGCTCTCATTGCGGTGAGCGTGGGAACCATGCCGTTTGGAGAAATGGCAAAGCTCCATCTCTACCTTGTTGCTTATCTATTGGGCGTATTCTTTCTTTGCTTTGTTCTTTTTCCTCTTCTCGTGAGCGGACTCACCCCGTTGCACGCTGGAAAGTTTCTAAAGGAACTACGGCCTGCGTTACTTCTTAGCTTCACCACTGGCAACGTTTTGGTGAGTCTTCCGTATGTCATTGAAGGGCTAGAACAACTCCATCTCCCACATAAAAAAAACAAGGGAGAGGCGGGAGCGGACAACACAATCGAGTCAATGGTGCCAATTGCCTATAATTTCCCGACCGTAGGCAATCTCTTTGCCATCCTTTTTATTCTATTCCTCGCACACTTCTACGCCATTCCTCTTGGAGTTTGGCAGAAAACTCGGCTCTTTGTTGGGGCCATTCCCGTATTATTTGGTCCGGCAACATCCATTTTGAGCGGCGTGAGTTTCCTTATCGATAAGATGCATCTGCCTACGGATGGAATCGGACTTCTCCTAGAAACCCTTCCAATAACGCGAAACCTTCAGGCTCTCGGCACCACTACAGGCATTGCAACGATCTCCCTCCTTCTTGCCTTTTCCTGCAGTAGCGGACTACAAATCTCTCTGAAAAAACTCGCGAGAAACCTCGTTCTCTCAATGCTCATTCTTGGCACCCTTGTCGCCCTTGGACGACAGATGGGAAGCACCCCCTCTCCTAAGAAAGAGGGCTTTTCTGCGCTAACCCTAAGCAACTCTGTTGAGGCGCGTGTTTACCGCGTAGGTGACGAGAAGAAACCGCGCAAGCGAGAAGCTCGATATGAATCGGTTCTAGATAGAATCCAACAGACGGGCATTTTGAGGGTCGGTTACAACACGGACAACATGCCGTTTGCGTACCGCAATACTAAGGGTAATTTGGTCGGTTATGACATCGCGTTCGCTCACGAACTGGCGAATGGACTCGATGCACGCCTCGAATTCTACCCATTCGAGTACGCCGATCTGGAATCACATCTGAGCAATAACCGCTACGACATTGCCATGTCAGCCATCTCTGTCACTCCAGAACGCATGCGTACCATGGGATTCACCACGCCGTACATGGAGATGGAGCGCGCCTTGGTTGTTCGCGACCATCGGCGCGAGGAGTTTGCCAACTCGAGTATCGTCAAACAGCGTATTGACTTCACGCTTTGCGTCGTTAAGGGCACAAGCTTTGCTGAGGAAGCCCCCTCCATTTTTCCGATGGCAACTGTAGTGGAGATAGATGATGTGGACGATTTTCTCACTGAAGGAAAAGGCGATGCCCTCCTTTGGGCACGTGAGGAAGGCACCACCTGGTCCCTGATCCATCCCGCCTACACCGTGGTGATCCCCCACCCAAGCCTGGGCAAGGAGTACTACGCCTTTGCCGTAGCCAGAGAATCCGACACCTTTTTGGAGTGGGTGAACTACTGGCTACAGATCAAACAGCGCGATGGATTTGCAGAGGAACAGCACACCTACTGGATTCTAGGGAAGCGACCCGATAGCGAGCCACGCTGGTCCATCATTCGCGACCTGCTCCACTGGGTGGAGTAGCAAACACTATCCCAGCAGGCGGCTCTCGCCAATGCGAAGTTTCATCGGATCAAATGGCGGCTCCATTCCGGTGGCTGCTAGCAACTCTTCGATATTATCCTGGGTGATGCCGCCGGACATCTTGATTCCACCTGGAAAAAAGCGGGCCATGCGCGCAACGATCTCTGGAGTCGCGCCGGAGCGTCCGAATCCCGTATTGCTTTTCACGAAGTCCACACCGACCTCATTGCATATGTCGCAGGCAACCTTGGTCTCCTCTTCGGTGAGTTCCGCCCCTTCCAGAATCACCTTCAAAAGACCGCCCTCCCCATGAACTGCCGCTACGACGGTCGATAGCTCTTGCTTGATCAGGGACAAATCACCAGCCTTTAGAGCCCGCCAGTGTAGAACCATGTCCACTTCGTCAGCTCCGAGCGCCATTGCCGTCAGAGCCTCCGTCACTTTCTGCGTGGTAGAAATCCAACTCCCATCAGGGAATCCAGCGATAGAGACGATTTTGGCCTTCAACTCCTTCGCCTGTAGAAATCCTTGCACGTGAGTGATATCCCCTACTGGGACACAGATGGAGTAGGGCATTTCTGGCAGGGCTACAATTCCGGCCAGAAAGACCATAAAAGCCTCTCGGCGCAACTCAATGGCATTGCCCTGTCCGCGAAACGCCTCTACGGGCGTTAGAAAGGTGTGGTCACATATTTTGGCTAAAGATGCGGGTATTACGTTCATCATGGTATAATGGGGTTAGGTGCTAGAGGAGTATTAAACTCTACCTACAGGGTGAGCGTCAAGACTTATGGCTACAATCGACAACTTCGACATTGGGATCTACCAGCAATATGCGCACCGAACGCATATGGTCGAGCAAACCCGCAAAACTTTCCATTTGGAAGAAGCCGAAAAGATTCCACCGCAGACCCAGTTTGTGGCCGTTAAACCGCAGCGCTCGGAAATGGACCTTCTTCTCGGCGTCTCAACGGCCTACACCCCGTGGGCACTGTTCCTACCCCCTAAACGTTTCCGTCAACAGCGCCGCTCCCCCTTTACTTTCTCCCGCATCGCTCCCGAGCTCGGATCAGATGAGGCGCTCGACGCCATGCTGGAACAGGTGATGTCGGTTCCTGTGGAAACCAAGGAAGAGGAAGAAGAAAGAACGGTTATTACCGCCGCGTTTGAGCAACTAGAAAAACTTAACGAGATGCTCGGTTTCATCATTGGTCGCCTCGGACAATTCTTACAGGGCTAAAACATGGCAAAAGTCGACTGGCAAAAAATACTGAATTGGAGCGATGAGCAGCTCGACGCCTTAAGACTTACGGGTTACGCCTATATCCGACAGGGAAAGTACGACATCGCGCTTGATCTTTTCCGCGCACTCGCTGTGATTGACAAAGGCACAGCATATGACCTCCAAACCCTTGGAGGGCTCTTTTTAGAAATGGACCTGCCGCAGCAAGCATTGCCTATTCTTGAGCAAGCCCTGAAGGCAGAACCCGATCACCTTCCTACCCAACTTAACCAGGCAAAAGCGCTACTTATGCTCGGACGCAATCGCGAAGGACTTGCCATTGCCAAGCGTCTCCAAGACGTCAGCGATTTTCGCATTGGGTCGGTAGCCCGCGCACTACTTCTGGCCTACGCTTAAACCCGCGCAGCCAACACTTCCGAAACAGCTTCGGAGACGCGGCGCACATCGGAAGTCGTCATTTCCGGATATAACGGTAGCGTCAGTGCCTGCTCGTAATAAGCTTCCATTTGCGGACACTCCTTCTCCCACTTACTTCCGTTTTGGATGACAGGATGCTTGTACACAGGTACATAGTGCACCTGGGTGCCTACTCCTTTCTCCCGTAACGCCTCCATCACCTCCGCGCGAGAGCGACCCACACGCTCAAAATCGATCTGCGCGACCATTAGATGGTAGCACGTATTGTCATCATGTTTTTTGTCGAACAACTGCACGCCTTCTAGGTTCTTACGGTACTCACTGACCAGTTCCCTCCGCTTGTCCGCTGTCGCATCAAGCCGTTCGAGCTGAGCCAATCCAAGAGCCGCTTGGAAATCCGTAAGGTGAAAATTTCCCGTGATTGCCTGCACTTCGTAGGCCCACGGCCCTATGTCCGGACGCGGCACGATTCCGTTATTGCGAAAGAGGCGCAGCCGCTCGTAAAGCTTTTGGTCGTGAGTCGTAACCATGCCCCCCTCGCCCGTGGTGAGCGTCTTCACGGGGTGGAAACTAAACACGGTCATGTCACTGTAGCTACAGCACCCCACCTTCTCCCCAGAGGGATAGCTTGAACCGATTGCATGCGCAGCGTCCTCTATCGTCACCACTGTGGGATCGGCAATACTCTCCTCGAGATCTACCATGTCCACGGCAATACCGGCAAAGTGAACAGGCACCACCCAACTCTTGCCACGCGTAGCTGGCAGAGCCAGTTGTTCGCTTAGTTTTTCCAAAGAAAGACAACCCGTCGTTCGGTCGATATCGATGAACTCCGCCTTTGCACCGCTGCCAACTCCGATCACAGATGCAAAAAATGTATTGGGTGAAGAGAGGATACGATCATGAGGAGAAACTTCTCCAGCAAAGTAACAAGCCTGCAAGGCTGCCGTCCCGCTGCTAAACGCGACCGCAAACTCGACCCCACAATAGTCAGCTACCGCCCGTTCAAAGGCCTCCACTTTTGGGCCTCGCGTAATCAATGGCTCTAGAAGCTGCGCGCCAGCCGCCTGAATATCTCCTTGCTGGATGCATTGCCTCCCGTAAGGCAAGAAATTTTCTGTCATTCTTTCGCTCCTTTTGCTATAAGCGAGGATCTGAGTGACCATAGCCGAGGGGGAGTTTCCCTTCAAGTCACCTTAAAAGTTGAACCATTTACAAAAAAAGGAATTCACTTCGCCATGAGCAATCCTTACACGACTTCAGCTCCCACTAGTCCCTTAGCGGAGTACATCATACAGATCCAAGAGTTTTCAGACGACAAATCGCAAGCGCTTGCCCTTGTTCAGGAAACACGCGATCACGTGCGCGACGAAGCAGAAGCGAACCTTCTTTCTGGTGAAGAAGCCTTCTACAAGGAAAAATACAAAGCCGCGCTAAAATTTTATCTCTCAGCACAAACCGTGCCCAACTTCCACTTCTTTTGCTTTCGCGCGAGTGCCTTTGTCTCGAAGGAGCTCGGACGCACCGCCAAGGCCGTGGGCTACGCTCGCAAGGCGCTAAAAATTTACCCAAATGATCCTATTACCGTAAATCTTCTCTCGAATCTATTGGAGTCTTACAGCGAAAGCGAAGAAGCAGAAGAAATTCGCAATCGTCTTGACTCCCCATTGGAGAGCGAAGAGCTTGAAAATGCGCGGCCATTTGCCATAGCCGAGGAAGAACTCAGCGAGCTAAGCGATCTCTTCTCCGACGAAGTGAGTGAGCCCGAGCCTCTCGACGAAGCAGAAGAAAAGACTCATTTTGCCATGGAGACGCTGGATAGCATCGCCGATAGCGACTACCAGGTCGATACGGAGCCAACAGATCGCTTTCTTTCCTCCAGCCTCGGTGTTGACTTAGAAAGCGGGCAGACCCTCGAAGCGCGCATCAAGCGCTTCCAGCGCGAAAAAGTGGATGCGATGTCTCACTATGTAGAGACCTCATTGGGAAAGGCAAACAGTACGGGAAGCTTCCTGCAGGTCCTTAATGGATGGAACGATCAGAACACGCAATCGGCAGCGGCACAACTCAGTCAGCAGCTCCTCCCATCAGCCTACAGACGCACCTCTGGGGGCTACTTCCTTCGCTGGAACGGAAAAGGAGTGGTGATCAATCCAGGTCCAAGCTTCCTAAAAAATTTCCACGAGGCGGGACACCACATCAAAGAGATCGACACTGTTGTGGTAACACGTGACAACAGAGAGAGTCACGTCGACGTCAAGGCGATCTACGACCTGAACTATGGATTGAATAAGATGGCTGCGGATCTGCATGTGATCCACTACTACCTCAACCAACAAGCACATCGTACCCTGGCCAACCAGCTAAAGCCGCACTTTAAGCAAGAGCGAAACACCGTCTTTTGTCTAGAGCTCTACGTTGACTCCCCAGAAATTGAATCGATCGCCCTATCAGAAGACATCAGTCTGCACTATTTCCCAACCAACTCAAGCGACGGCGCCATAGGCATCAAGCTCGAGTTGCAGAACAGCGACCTCGTCCATAGCACTCCAGACGGGCGGAGCCGAGTGACCCTAGGCTACATTAGTGGCGCACCCTACTCCCCTCTCCTTGCTCATCATCTAAGTGGAACAGATGTATTGATCGCCGGATTCGAAGGCACCAGTGCAAACGACTATGGCAAACTCAAGTACAACGACGAAAGCCTCGGATTTTTTGGAACCTTCTCTCTGGTGGAAGAAGTGGCGCCAAGCGTTCTCCTCTTTGCCGAGTTCAATGGCCGCGAGGGCGACATACGCGCCGAGGTGGCACACAAGCTTAAGCAGGAGTACGCCTACTCCGCTCACCACAGCACCGCCATTTTCCCTGCCGATACGGGAATGACCGCTAACCTAGAGACACTCAAAGTAAAATGCTCTCTGAGTGGTGACGAGATTGAACCGTCGCAAGTCCGCGTGGTGAAAGAAAAAGATGCATTTGGACGCCTCCGGTATCTCGGACCCAACAGCATCGTTTAAAGCAAAAGGCCCCATGGGTATTCCATCGAAGATGGAAATTCATGGGGCTTTTTTTGTTCACAATTTTTCTCTGCACCGGACATCATAAAACATTTTAATTTCACCCCTATCCCCTGAAAGTTCAAGGAGTTGCTTGTCTTTCTCCAGCTAAACAACCAGAAAATCCTTGCTGAGTATGGTTTTTGCGTGTTACCGTCTTGCTTCAACACGCCTCAGGTTACGCTGTGGAAAGGTTGTTAATAACTCAAAAGGACCTCGCACGATGACCATTTGCGAAACTCAAGAAACCTGGGCCTCCTTCATCGCATTTGTAAAGGAGCGCTGCTCAAGTGCTGCATTCGGAAATTGGATCTCTCCCATTGAGCTGGTTGCAGAAGATGGGCAGGAAGTCACTCTTAAGGTTCCAAATGTTTTCGTAAAAGAATATCTCCTGAGCAACTTTAGAGAGGACCTTTGCTCTTTTCTACCAGTGAAGGCACCAGGCCAACCCTCTATCAAATTTGTAATCGAAGAAACCAAGGTGGAGCGCAAGGCTCCAGAGGCGCCGGCACCGGCGATCATCGACCACACGAAGGAAAACCCTCTGTTTTCGCATGAGGTGCCTCTGAACAAGCACTACGGATTCAACACGCTCATTGAGGGCCCATCCAACCAGTTTGTGAAGTCAGCTGCGATGGGCGTCGCAATGCGCCCAGGGCAATCCTATAATCCGCTGTTTATTCACGGCGGTGTTGGACTGGGCAAAACGCATATTCTCCACGCGGTGGGCCACTACGTAAGAGAACACAACAAAAAACTTCGTGTGCAATGCATCACTACAGAACAGTTCATCAATGACTTAGTTGATTGCCTCCGCAACAAGTCAATTGACCGCATGAAGCGCTTCTATCGTTCCGATGTGGACGTGCTGCTAGTGGATGATATCCAATTCTTGCAAAACCGACTCAATTTTGAAGAAGAATTTTGCAATACGTTCGAGGCTTTGATCAATCAGAACAAGCAAATTGTTGTGACCAGTGATAAGCCGCCTGGACAGCTGAAGCTGTCAGAGCGAATGGTGGCTCGAATGGAGTGGGGACTGGTAGCTCACATCGGGATACCTGACTTAGAGACACGCGTTGCGATTCTACAAAGTAAGGCAGAGCTGAAGGGCCTCAAAATTCCAAGCAAGGTTGCCTTTTTCATCGCCGAGCACGTCAACAACAACGTGCGACAGCTAGAAGGAGCGGTCAATCGACTGAGCGCTCAATGTCGATTGCTCGACATGAGAATCACCGAGGACATGGTTGAAAATACTTTGCGAGAGATGCTCCAGCACGTTCCGCAAGCCAAGGTTTCGGTAGAACAAATTTTGAAAAGCGTAGCGGCGGTCTTTGGGGTGCGCGTCAGCGATCTAAAGGGCTCCTCCCGAACGAAACTTGTTGCCCTCCCACGTCAGGTTGCGATGTACCTGGCCAAAGAAATGATCAACGACTCCCTACAAACCCTGGGGGCAAGCTTTGGCAAGAGCCACTCCACAATCTTGCACGCTTGTAAGAATATTGATAAGAAACTAATGGAAAACGAAATATTGCGACGCCAGGTGAGTATGGTCCGTCGTAATGTAGAAGCGTAGGAAAAAAATGACGATGTTTAAGCGCTACCAGCAAGACGAAGAAAAAAGTACCCTCGCGGATCACAAGCCACTGCGTCCCCGCCCCTATCTAAAGGAGCCTAACCCGTTAATTGATCCGCCACCGCGGATTGAGGAGAGCCTCGGCGAGGAGGCAGCATGGGACAAGCCTGTTAAGACAATAAGCAACGACGAACCCGAAACCACCTTGGGCGAGGGAGTATCCTTCAAAGGGGAACTCAGCTTCCAACGTTTGCTGCGAATTGATGGTCGCTTTGAAGGGACACTGACTTCAACGGGCAAACTTGTAGTAGGACCTAAAGGTTTTTTAAAATCTGACGATCTTCACCTCCGCGAGGCCATCATTGAGGGTGTTATCGAAGGCAATATTAAGGTCGATGAACGCATTGAGCTGCGTGGCGATGCGGTCGTTCGAGGCGATATTGAGGCGAAGTCGCTTAGCGTTGATGAGGGCGTATCTATTGTAGGCCACATTAAAGTGATGCCGTCGTCGGAAGCGTAGCCAATTACCTTTTCGCCCGCTCCAGGAACGAACGCTAATTCTACCAAAACCAGAGTTAGGGGCGAATGCCCCGGCAGATGCTAGCCTATGGCGTGAGCCATAGGTATCGACGAAAAAGAGTGTGAGTTCCGAAGGAACGGCATAGAATGATGGTATACCGAATTTTCTGTCGCTCCTTTGGAGCTCAAATCCTTTTCCAATCGACCTATGGCTCACGCCATAGGCTGATATCTGCCGGGGCATTCGCCCCTAAAAAAATGACCAACAGTCACGCTAGTAAAGCGTGAACTAGACCCGAGATCGTTACGCTGCACAGAAGGTAAGTCCGCGAAGTGAAGCGGGGTAGGCGCCCATAAGGGCCTCTGCAGTACGTGTTAAGGTAGTTCCTGTGGTCATCACATCATCGATCACCAGGATGTTTCTATCTTCCAGCTGCGCTCCATTTCTTAAAACAATGCTGGCCTGATCCAGCTCCAATCGCTGCTTGCGTGACATACCAGCCTGCGCAAGTTCCCCACTGCGACGTTTGAGCGGTTTAGCGACCGGCACCCCCAGCAATTTTCCCAAGCAATCGGCTAGCAGCACACTCTGGTTATATCCGCGCAAGAGCCGCTTCGCTCGAGCCATTGGCACGGCAACAAGATAGTCTGGTTTAGGCCAACCAAGCTGCTCCCATTGCACATAGAGAGCAGCCGCCATTGGTTCCGCAAGATAAGGCTGGCTGTGGTACTTCAGACGCGTCACCAAGCTAGCTGCAGCCCCCTCGTGAGCAAATGTTGCCGCCACCCCCTGCAATCGAGGAGAGTGCTTGATGCATCGCGCGCAGAGCCGTCGTTGCTGCGAATACTCCTTCGAAAAGCAACGTGGACATCGAATGGCATGATCAAGAAGGGCGAGCCCTTCCTGGCACAATGGACAAAAAGCGGCATCTGCCGCCATCTCTTCTCTGCACACGGGGCATACCGGAGGATAGATCAAATTACGAAACGAAGAACAGAGAGCACTCATCCCGCCACTTGCATCAGAGAATCGCCATCATACGCTTCCCAGTTGTCATCCTTTTTCTTTTTTAGCGAAAAGGTGGGGTGATCGAGGGTGCCCTGAATAGAAATGGTAAAGAGCTCGGCGATCTTGAATAGCAAATTGTACTGCTTCATTTTCACCTGGACATTGAGGTTACCACCGAAATCCACATTGGATTGAAAGGGTCCACTTGGAAAGTAAAACTTGGAAGCGCGACCCTCACTATAAACGTCCTCTAGCTCCGTTAGGAACACCCGACTATCGTGGACATTGAAATGAACCAGGCCCACAACCGGTGTGAGGGCGTCAGCGGTCAGTCCAATGCGCAAGAGGAGCTCCGACGGGATCGCCAACAACGTATTGCGTAAATTTCTTTGACTGGTATTTATGAAGCTCAAGTGTCCCGATCCAGAGAAGGAGTCGGAATCGCCAAGAGTGCCTTCAACCCCTTCTAGCTCTACCTTACGGACAAGGAGAGACTTCTCCTCTTTTACCGGACTCCCCACCTTCTGCATCCGACTAGGCTTCACGCCTTCCGCAATCAACGAAGGCACGGTGACCACCCAGCTATCTGTGTCGCGCTCCTCGAGCGTTGCCTTCGGCACCCTGCACGTTCCAGCAGAATCCACCATGGTGAAATCGTCGATCTTCATGAGCCCAGGCTCCACCTGTACTTGTCCATGCATCGTCCGGAATTGATGGCCGAAAAGATGGTAGTCGCGACCCAAGAGACTACCCTCAAACCAAACATTCTTGAGATTTTCTTTATCGAGGGTAAAGTGACCACTCAACTCGTATCCACTGCCCAACTTCCAGTTGCGAATGAAGTCCTGAGTCCCTTGCGCAAAAAGAGGAATGGTCTTGCGCCAATCGAAATGGATCTGCCCAACCATATCTAGCTTGTTCGCCGTGTGCTCACCCGGCGCTGAGTTGAGATGGACCTCCATGCCCGCAACATTACCCTCTGCGCGACGCACCTGAAATCCGAGTTCCTCACCCCACTCCCAAAAGACCACTAAGGGCAACTCCTCTGCATCCATATCCGCATCTTGAGAGGCTCCCAGGGTCATTTGACCATAGTTTAGGGCATTTGCCGAACTACGTGCTGACGCCGTATAATAGTGGTCACGAAACTGATAATCAGTTGAAATCTTCACCTCATACGGATCGTAATCTAGCAAAAAATTTCGCAACTGGTGGGGCTCGCCACCGAACAAGTAGGCCCCCTCGTCTAATTCCAGCTTAAGCGACTGATAAGACGGCGAAAGAGTCATCCCAATGGTCCCTATTAGCGGCTCACCTTCTTTCAAGTGACTCAACGCCTCGATCATAGGCTCGTTCATTTTATCTGGAAACGTAGCCTGCAGTGTCTGAGCAAGCCATGGCAACTGCGCGGCGGGAATGGAAAAACTACACCCTTCAACCAACGATTCCGAGGTATCCCACTCATACTGCACAAGCTTAATATCCACACCAAGATCGGCTGGAAGTCCATGAACCTCCGTGATACGACCATGGATCCCCTCAAACGCAACCCCTTCATCCGAGCGAAAACGGCACTCAATTGATTCCTCCGCCTCAAGATGCATGCCTGCCACCTCGAGGTGATCCACCGTAGTCTCTAGAGACGCCTCGTACAGAGGCTCCTCACCGCCCAGACCCATTGTCAGCTTAAGGGAGCCCTTACCCTTGATCATTCCTTTTGGATTCCACTCGTCTACTAGAGGTGCAAATGCCGATAGCTCTTCCAGATTATCAAGGCTAAGTTCGAGCAGATTAATATCAGCAAGCAAACTGCGCTGCTGCGGCCAGTATTTGCCCTCTAATCCGGCTAAGAAGGTCGTCCCATAGCGAACCCCTACGAAGCGAAGAGCCCACCCATCATTTTCTGGAAAAAGGTCCGCTGCGACCGAAAGGCTGTCCAATTGAAATTGCTCAATCGACCACTTGGTGGCTGTCCGCTTACCACTAAGAAACGCGCTATCGATAGGCGTTCCGCCGAGAGAAAGATCCTCACCAACGGCGCTAAAATTGAATGTCGTTGTGAGGGGATCGAAGTCGATGACACTGCGAATTCGTCCCTCCATATCGAGATCGCGTAGCGGATCAAGTTCACCCTTATCTGCGATGAACCATCCGGTCTGGGAAAAACGACGAATGTCTTCGAGGAAAGAGGACAACTTCACCGTGGGTTCAGCGTGAAGAGCGACAACCTCTTTCCAGTTCTTAACCGCCAAGTGCGTGATATTCGGTCGAATTTGCCCAACAGAAGTACTTAGTGGATCGAAACGAAACTCGAATATTTTCTGCTCTCTTTGCCGATGGGTCGCTCGTCCCGTTCCAACCAATCGAATCAAGTCTTGCGTCGTCTCTTCCACCCTCACGTCGAACGTAAGCACTGGCTCCGGAAACTCACTAACGACGGTGTTGCGGCAAGAAAGCGTATAAAGACTGAGATCCTCCTCCTCACCCACTTGCAGCTTTCCGGCTAGATTCTCAAAGGTAAGGGTATTGTCTTGCGAGTTGTAGTCGAAATCTAGACTGCATCCGTCGAGTAACATCCTTCCGTTATCCGTCACCATTCCGCAATCCAAAATCGACCCTTGAACGGAGCCTGTGGTGTACGTCTGTATCGGACGAATCGTTAAATGGAGTCTGCCCCCATTTTTTGGACTAACCACCAAACCTTCCAACGGCACATTCTTGAGAATATCGTCGCCGAAGGATTGCAAAAGCTCTGTCAACTGCGTGAAAGTACCTTTCATCTCGGAAGTAACCACATCGAGCTCCGCCACCCCCTTTTCAGGGCTACTATGGTCGAAATCCACTCGCCCACGCATCTCGATGCCCTTAATTCTCGTTTCCACATCGATTAGGTGCTTTTGCTTATCGGCTGAGATGAGCTGACCCGAAACGTCTTCAAACACAAGGCCAAAGTTTTTATCTCGATAGCTTCCTCCGGCGATAGGAAGAAATCCGAAATCAGTTCCTTGATGAAAATCGAAGAAATGAAGTCCTGGAAGCGAATCCTTATCCCCGATGTCTCCTAAATCAAATGCAAACTTGGGGCCATCCAAGAGCACTTCTCGCCCCCGATACGCAATGGTTAAATTATGGTGATCAAAGGTAACTTTGGCATCCGCCTCGCCACTCAAGGTAATGTTCGTTTCCGGAGCGAACAGAAAGGGTGAAAGGAATCGCTTCAAGGGCAGATTTTCCCCTGCTACCCAGCCATCGCTGATCTCCATGCCATGCCAACTCAACTGATCCTCTTCCCACTCAGCATAGAGCTCCTGTGTCGGAGCAAACAATGGAGAGGCCAAGAAGTAGGCCGGCAGCATGTCCCTATGAAAAAGAGCTTGTTCACTCATCCCGCTGTATACTTGCTCCGCCGAAGGAGCACGACGGCTCATTTTCCAACCGAAGACGAGGATATCCTCTGGGCCGTTCTGCGGTCGCAGATGCAACTGACCAAGAAGTCGGGTGTGATCGTCTCCACGAACGGCCTTGGCGCTGACGGTCAGCGGTTCCGAACCAAATGCACGCCGCACCTTTGATCGGTAGCGCGGAGAACAAAATGGAGCAACCTGATCACAAGTACCCTTAATTTTCAGGGTAGCGATCTCTTCCACCTCTCGCTCGTCAACCTCCAGCTCAACCAAGAGCCCTTCTAGACTCCCTGTCACCTTAGAAGCTTCGATTACCCCACCTTTTACCGTGACCCTAGCATCAATCTGTTGGAAATTCGACGGACCTTCTCCACTTCGCTCCATGGTGAGTTTTCCTCCCTCGAGGGATAGAGAAAGATCGTGAGTTCCCATGGGGACCGCACCAAGAAGATCGAACCGACCCTGAGCTTGGAGGCGCGCAGCACCAAAACTAATCCCGTTCTCTTTCGCGGTACCCGCCATATGCGCCGCTTCAAGAGAATCCACACGCAACTCGCGAGGCTCTCCCGGCTGCCCCAGTGCCACGACTCGTAGAGATACGACACCACTATCGAGTGAATAGCCTTTTAAACCGGGGTGATATGGCGAAAGAAATGCTTGTGCTGCAGCTATTTCTGCCGGACCCACACTCTGGAAGTCAACCGATAAAAGCTGCTCTTCTTCGGCGTCCCACTGCCATCGTATATCGGCGGACACCGGATCTCGTAAATTGGAATCAAGTTTCAGCGAGACATGCAGAGAAGGATCGGCCGTTAAGAGGTCTCGCGCTTCAGCGTCAACTTTCAACCGCGAAGAAACTCCCTCAGCAAAAGCGACCCCCTCCAAAAGCGCGGTAAGCTCCCCATTCTGTAACAGTTGAAACTGAGCTTCTAGCTCCTCACCGCGCCACAGCACCTCGTCGTCCTTGTACAACACCAGCGTCGATGGCTCACTTACTGTCCCTTGCACAATCACTTGAGGCTCATCATCGCTCAAGCCTGGGGTAAGTCCATTGAATTGTAGGCGAGTCGTTGCGAGAGAGCCCCCCAATAAAAACGTCGATTGCTGGACGACCAAATGCTCGGCAAGCACTTCGCCATCAATACTGGGAGTTCCCTCTCTATCGATAAAGGTAACCAGGCGTCCTGACAGGACACCGTCGAGAATCTCCCAGCCAGCGAGGGAATCGCTTCGCGCAAAGCGCAGCATATCAGAAAAAGAAGACGCATCCACCTCTTGTAACGCAAGATCCACCGTGGCCTCGCCGTCATTAGCGTCGAAATCAATGAGTAATGTGTTGCCATGCTCAGTCTCTGGTCCTAACACACACGCCATGGAACCACGTACGGCTCCATCCAAGGAGAGGTCACCCTCTATCCGCGCTTCCACGTCCACCGGCCCCCCAATGAGGCGCAACGTCCCATCCTCCATGGAGAGAGCCAGAGAGACATCCCAGAACGATTTATCTAAGCGTGAAAGATCTAGCGATGGAAACGTGGACGCCCCAGCTCGGTCGACAACGACTACCGGGCGTACTAAGGTCACTTCGGCTACCACCGAACGAGAGAAGAGGGAAAGCTGATAGGCAATATCCACGCGATCCGCATGAAGCTGCACTCCAGGTTCGCCATCAGTACGGGTATCTACGATCTCCACATGATTTAAGGATAGGAGTGAACCATCCGTAGACAGCGATTCATATCGCAAAGGGGCACCAAACAGCTCGTTCGACTGAGAGCGAATGACATACGTGACAAGACGACGTTCCACATGCGACCAAAAAATGAACGCGAGTATCGTAAAAGAGAGAAATAGGGCGATAGCAGCAGTTTTTTTCATTTACGAGAAGGAGCCCTTTCCTTTGGTATGCCCGATGGCGAAATCTTACGGGATGAGTCATTAAAAACCAATTCGCCCACCAGGCAGACTTTTTTGCTTTGACTTTTGCTAGCGATCTGCTAGCGTAAGGCTCAGCTGAAACCGCACTAGGGAACACGCCCCATGCTTAGAAAATTCCTCGACTTCCAGCTATCTCTAGTGGAGAAAGGCAAGCCTTTACATAAGCTCAAACCGCTGATTACCGCTGGCGATACGTTTTTTTACGAAGCACCAGTCAATACCAAAGGTGGACCCCACGTACGTGATAGTGTCGATGCGAAACGATGGATGATCCTTGTCGTTCTCGCTTTGCTTCCTTGCTGTCTGATGGCGATCTGGAATACGGGTTTGCAAAAACTTGTCTACGGTAGTGGTGATTTCCAGTTGATGGAAGAGTATTTAGCGGCGTCACTCTCGTTTGAAGACTACTTTGCTTTTGCTGGCAAAGATGGACGATGGATGTCCATTCTTCAACTAGGTTTGGTTGCATTTCTTCCGGTGATGCTCATCTCATATGCGGTAGGGGGTCTCTGGGAGGGACTTTTTGCCTGCGTCCGAGAGCATGAAATTGCTGAGGGGTTCCTCGTAACAGGCTTGCTATACCCTTTAATCCTTCCTCCTACGATTCCCTACTGGATGGTTGCCGTTGGGGTAAGCTTTGGAGTGGTCATGGGAAAGGAACTTTTCGGTGGCTCCGGTATGAACATCATGAACCCGGCACTCACTTGCCGCGCCTTCCTCTTCTTTACTTTCCCAAATAAGATGTCAGGCGATGTCTGGGTGGGAACAAATCCGACAACAATTCGCACGAGCCTTCAGACAATCAATTCGGATGCAGGCCGCACCACACTCGATGGATACAGTCAGGCAACGCCCCTCGGAATCTTTAACATTGCTGACGATGTCAAACGCATTCATGTCGACGCCATCGCAAGCAATTCCGTCGGGGTGAATGGGATCTCCTCCACAGACGCTCTCCAGGGCCAGTTTGCGGCATGGAACAGCACGGGTGGTCACAATGCAAGCCTGGGGTCGCTTACAAATGAGCAGATGCACGCTTTTGTGACGTCGTCGTCTGATGTGGGCGGGCTCGGACTCGGACTAGAAAATTATCAAGCGGCATATGACTTTGCCGGTCTCCAGTATGGTGTGGGACATCTAAACGACGCCAACTTCTTCCTCGGCAACCAGCTTGGGAGTATGGGAGAAACATCGGTACTAGCCTGTCTCTTCGGCGCTGCATTTCTTATTCTGACAGCGGTAGGTTCATGGCGGGTTATGATGGGACTCCTCATCGGCGCCTTTGCTACGGCCTCAGCTTTCCAATTTGGGGCTGAGCTGCTTGGAGATAATGACGGGGTATGGAATTCAGCCCGCTACGCGTTACCTGCCTACAAACACCTCATCATCGGTGGCCTCGCCTTCGGCGCTGTGTTTATGGCGACGGATCCGGTCTCATCGCCCAGCATGAACAGCTCACGATGGCTGTATGGACTATTTATAGGGATGGTGGTGATCGTCATTCGATCCATTAACCCCGCCTTCCCGGAGGGAATGATGCTTGCCATACTATTAGGCAATGTCTTTGCTCCTCTCTTTGATTACTATGGGGTTCGTAAATATAGGAGAGCACGCCGTGTCGCAGTCGCCTAAACCGCCAAGCACCCTCTACACCTATTGCTTTATGGTCGCGCTCTGCTTCGGCTGCGCGCTGGTCCTATCCGTCCTTGCGAGCGCCTTAAAGGGCCCGCAAGAGGAAGCAAAGCGGCTCGATCGCAGTAAGCAGATGCTTATGTCCGCAATGATCTTAAGTCCAGCGGGCCATTTCCTTCTCGAAGGTCCTGATGGGCAGCCGGTTCCAGCCAAACATACTGGGAGCGGAGTTCTGGCTCCTGGAAGTGCGGAGGATTCTCCATCCAGCGAGGATATCCTTACGGTATTCCAAAACCGGATCCAGCCGGTATTGGTTACGGAGTCTGGAGAGATCACTTCTTTTAAAGAGGCAAATATAAACCGCGATGAGTACGTCGATGAAAACTCGAAAAATGGTTATGCAAATCTCCCACTAAAGCTTGCCTATCAAATTCTTCCGAATCAGCCTGCTACGGAAGGCACAAAACACGCGATCGATGGATACATTTTTCCGGTCAATGGATTCGGACTGTGGGACCGCATCTACGGTTATCTTGCGGTGCGTCCGGATGGCGATGAGGTCATCAACGTCGCATGGTACCAACACGCGGAGACGCCAGGCCTCGGCGCAAATATTGCCAACCCGTCGTGGCAGGCGCAATTTCCAGGAAAGAAGCTCTTTCAGCGCAGTCCTGATGGCAGCACGGATATTGCGGTGTCGCCACTTGGACTCGACGTACGCCGCGGCAAGGTGATGGATGAATTAGGCGATACGCCGAAAGCGCAAAGCGCAGTCGACGGAATGGCAGGTGCCACCCTTACCGGGGTGGGTGTAACGAAGGCGTATAAGGATTCACTTGGACCCTATCGTCCCCTCCTCATTGAGCTGAATCGCAGCAGTCAAAAGAAGCAAAAGTCGTAGACAAAGGAAGCAACCCACTATGGCACAAGCAACTCCCCTGAAAAGTTACGTCACTGACCAGTTGTGGAAGAACAATCAGATCCTTATTGCCATCCTCGGCATCTGCTCGGCACTGGGTGTTACCTCCCAGCTCTCCGTAGCCATTACGATGGGTGTATCGGTCTGCTTCGTAACAGGATGCTCCTCATTTTTTGTCTCGCTTCTGCGGAAGCAAACGCCCGATAGTGTGCGGATGATTACTCAGCTAGCCATTATTTCGATGTTTGTAACGATTGTGGACCAGGTTCTGAAGGCGTACCTCTTTGACCTTTCGAAAACACTGAGTGTCTTCGTAGGCCTAATCATCACCAACTGCCTGGTGATGGGTCGCGCGGAGGCCATGGCGAAGAGTGTGGCTCCCCTACCAGCGTTCTTTGATGGATTTGGTGCGGGTGCGGGCTACGCGATTGTCCTCTTTATTGTGGCCTTCTTCCGCGAGCTCTTTGGCTTTGGGACCCTATTTGATATGCAGGTCATTCCTGAGTGGGTTTATGCGACTGCCGAGCACCCTGATGCCTATCAGAATTTTGGACTAATGGTCAGTCCTCCTGCAGCATTCTTTCTGCTGGGTGGCCTTATTTATATTGCGAACCGGACGCAGACGCAAGCGTCGTAACGAACTAGAGTGTAAGGAGAGTCTCCTATGTGGATGGGTGAATACGAACCGATTAATCTTCTCGGACTGCTAATCCAGTCGGTCTTTATCGAGAATTTCCTCCTGGCACAATTTTTAGGGATGTGTACCTACTTGGCCTGTTCCGATCGCGTGAAAACAGCGAACGGACTCGGTGTAGCGGTGGTATTCGTGCTAACCGTTGCCGGCACGCTCAACTGGTGTGTGAGCCATTTTGTATCCGGACCTCAAGCACTCAGTTGGCTCTCTGCAGTTGGTATCGATGCCTCTGGAGTCGATCTCGGCTTCCTACAGTTTTTGCTATTCATCTCAGTCATTGCCGCCTTCGTACAGGTGCTAGAGATTGTCATTGAGAAATTCTCACCGGCCCTCTATGCGGCGTTGGGATCCTATCTTCCACTCATCACCGTGAACTGCGCGATCCTCGGAGCGTGTCTTTTCGCAGTGAATAGAGAGTACCCTTTTGTTCCAAACCTCATCTACGTAGCAGGTTCTGGGATAGGCTGGTGGCTCGCCATCGCACTCATCGCAGCGATACGGGAGAAAATTGCGTACAGCCACGTTATTCCAGGCCTGCAAGGCATGGGCATCACGTTCATCATGACAGGACTCATGTCAATGGCCTTCATGGGCTTCACCGGCATCAAGCTAGCAAATCCAAGCGGAACGCCTGAGAAGCCAAGCTCCGAGATGGCGGAAGCCGCCGCTAAAGCGGAAGCAGGACGCCAGGAAGCGAGGTAGCGCTCAACATAAAATCTCAGGGCCATCTCATGGGAAGCTGGGAAATTTCTATCCAAACCTCAAACGGGTCTTTGGCATTATTGTGTGATTGATTACATTTTTCTCGACGCCAAGACGGTAAGGCGCAAAGGTACGCAAAGAGGAGTGTTGAGTCACTAATAGCCAAAAACTCCCCTTTGCGTACCTTTGCGCCTTACCGTCTTGGCGTCGAGAAAAATGTAATCAATCACACACTATTGAGGTTCATCTATCTAAGATGCGATTGCCCTGGCGCGTACTAGCCGCGTAGCATTTCAAGAGCCCGTTCGATAGTCTCGTTTCCGGCTTCCCCATCACTCATTTCGAGTGTAGGAATGACGCCTTTTGAGGTGAGCATGCTACCGTTTGGCAAACGCTGCTCCATATGAAGAAGCTTGAGGCGACAATTTTCACTAACTTCGTAAATTTTACTCGTGTGCCCAAATCCACGAGTCCGCTCACCTACAATAGGCACCCCAAGTACCTGCAAATGAGATGCTAACACCTCTGCTGCACCCGAGGTTGCTGCATTGGCAACGATAGCAAGTGAAAAATCACGAGCCTTTCCATTCTCGCTGGCATACTCAAAATTTACTGGCTCATTTGACTCACCTAAATATTCTGAGCTTAATAAATCACCAGCGGAAGCAAAATACCGGGCGATATTACTAGCGGCAGCAAGCCTCCCTCCAGGTGAATCCCTAAGATCTAATACCAACCCCTTAACATGAACAAGATGTAATAGATCAATCAGATCGCTTAACTCTTGAACTGTGTTGATTGTGAATGCGCCAATCGAAACAACCGCGAGATCACCCTGAATCTGTGCAAGTATAGCGCTGGGAACATTCAACGTTTGACGCTCCAGACTCAGCTCGAATACTTGTTCTTCACGTTTCAAAGTAAGCACTACAGAGCTATTCAGCTCGCCACGAATGGCGTCGATCAATTGGTTGTTCATCTTCAGCTGGTACGCATCGGCACCATCAACCCTCAAAATTACGTCACCGGGTTGAACTCCCTTAAAACGCACCCAATCAAGAAGAACTTTTTCAACGATAGGCATTTCGTCATCAACCTCCCCGTCCTCGTCACGGTTACTAGAGTGGCTGAGTTGCAAACCAACGCCAACAATTGGGTTATGACAAGCTATCGCATACTCTTTTTTTGAGAGCAACTGGTAACAATGTCTGGAACTGCTTGATTCTGGCGAACATTTCTGGTTCAAGTGAAAAAGCAAATGCTCCACAGCGGTGTGGTAGGCAGAGGCTACTGCCGTCCCATTTTGTACCAAATCAGCTTCCAGCTCACCCATCTCTTCCTGTAAAATGGAAACAATCTGATCATCCGAGAGATGATAAAATGAGTGTTCCTGGAGCAACTCGAGAACTTTTGAGTACGCCTTGGCATTCAGATCTACCGGCTCAGAAGCTGAAAGACCAACAAAACCACTGACAAACAAAAACAATATTTTTCGAACCGAAAGAAACATGCGCTAAACCTCTTTTTAAAGAATCTGAATGACAAACATCATAAAACATAGAAAGATAAAAATCAACATAAGAGTACCATCAGCCTGGGCACCTGACATCAACAAGAACATTTGAACCACAGAGAGCACAGAGCGCACCGAGAGATTCATTTTGCTTTTGATGAGACTCATTTTAGGACTCAAGCCCTATTAGAGACGTCAAAATAGAGGCGAAAACAATCTCTCGGTGCTCTCTCTGCTCCCTGTGCTCCCTGTGGTTCAAATATTCTTGTTAATGTCAGGTGCCCTGTACCATCAGCTAACCGTTGATAGTTTTTGATTGGGATTTTTCAAGTAGCCCAGAGGACCAGAGTCAGGGGGTCGATTCGAGCGAGGACCTAGCCATCCGAAAACATCCGAACCAAAAAACCCAAGTCCATGACCGCGAGCTGTATAAACTATGGATGCTTGAGAACAGGGTTCTTTGCCGCGCGGACCTCATCTAGGCGCGTGCGGGACTGAGTTTGCGGCGCCGAGGTGAGGCGTTCGGGAGTTTCTACTGCTTCCTTGGCGATGGTCTCCATCACTTCAATGAAGTGATCGAGGGTGGCCTTTGATTCGCTTTCTGTCGGCTCAATGAGCATGCATTCTTTTACGATAAGTGGAAAATAAATCGTCGGCGCATGGATCTCGAAGTCCAGCAATCGCTTTGCAATATCTGTCGCTTTGATCCCTGGAAAGGAGTCAGCTTGGACTACAAACTCGTGCATACAGTGCTCCGCGTAGGGAATCGTGTAAGTTTTGCTAAGCTGCGCCTTTAGGTAATTGGCATTGAGCACCGCCTGTTCGGCGATACGCCGCAGGCCATAGTGGCCGTGAAGCTTGAGATAGAGGTAGGCACGCAGGCAAATTCCGAAGTTGCCATGGAATGAGGCGAGTTGTC
>JBFIDQ010000007.1:0-27504 GCA_041603795.1 Chlamydiales bacterium | reverse complement strand
CATGCGTGATCAACACGACAGCACCGGGAAACTCGTCGAGTCCTTTCTCCAGGACCTCCAGTGTTTCAATATCGAGGTCGTTGGTGGGCTCATCAAGAAGCAGTAGATCTGCCGGCTCCGTCATCAGCCTAGCGATGAGTACGCGAGCGCGCTCTCCACCACTCAAGCGATTCATGGGGAGATCAAGGCGCTCTTTTGGAAAGAGAAAGCGCTCTGCCCAGCTGTTTACGTGAATAGATTGCCCATTTACCTTTACGGTATCCCCTTCTGGCGAGAGTCCAGTGCGCAAGGTTTGGGTCAGATCGAGCTGTTCTCGATGCTGGTCAAACAGATAGGTGCGCACGCCATCTGGACGTTTTACAGTGCCAGCATCCGCTTCCAAGGTGCCTGCCAAAATTTTAAGGAATGTCGATTTGCCGGATCCATTTTTTCCGACAATACCGAGGCGCTGACCGCGATATAACGTAAGGTCGAGTCCGGAAAAGAGCTCGACTCCCCCTAGACTCATGCCAACACCTTTTGCCTCCAAAAGTTTCTTGGTTTCTCTGCCTGTTCCCGTGAGCGCAAGGGATGTCTTACTTTCTTTGTTCCGCGCCTTGAGCTTTGCAACGTCATGTTGCAGTCTGGCTGCCTCTTGAATGCGAGAACGTGACTTTGTGCTCCGCGCCTTAGGCGTTTGCCTAAGCCACTCCTCTTCGCGACGTAGCTTGGAACGGAGTCCGCGCTCTTGCTGAATTTGTCCATCTAGGAACAGCGTACGATGCTCAAGGAAATCGCTATAACTCCCACTAGCAGTAAAAATTCCCTTCGGGTAGCGGTGGCTGATCTCCCATATCTGATTGCTCACCGTATCGAGAAATGCCCGGTCGTGACTCGTGGTAATGAACGGGATTCCCGTCCGCTGTAGGAACTGCTCCAGCCAAAGAATGCTGTCGATATCTAAGTGGTTTGTCGGCTCATCGAGAAGCAGAATATCAGGATCCTTCACCAGGGCCTTGGCGAGAGTGAGTCGGCGCTTGCGCCCACCCGAGAGCTCCTCAGCCCGCTGTTTTGGGTCAGAAAAGCCCAGAGTTCTAAGAGTTTGTCGAGCCCTTCCGTAGTCGTCGACGACCCCCATCACCACCTCCTCGCAAGTGCCAGAAAGCTCCTCTACTTGCTGCGTCACGTAGCCTATGGTGAGCCCTTTGGAAGAGACGACATCCCCCCCATCAGGCTCCTCCAGTCCTGCCAAAATCTTGAGCAAAGTGGACTTCCCTGCGCCATTAGGGCCAATAAGGCCCACTTTGTCCCCTGAAAACAGCGCAATAGAGAGATCGCTAAAGAGCTCTCGTGAGCCAAACGACTTGGATAGGCTATTACAACTAATAAGTGGAGTCATTATATTTTTTCCTCTTCTGCACTGCAAATACTATAGCAGCAGCTGCAGATAACAGGGCAATCGCACGAAGATATCTCTTTGCTAAAGACCTAGCAGTTTTTAACGCGAAGAGTCGCGAAGGAGCGAAGATGACGCGAAGGAGTCCCTTTTTACATCAGTGATTTTATGAGAAAGGCCCTCCCTTCGCGTCATCTTCGCTCCTTCGCGACTCTTCGCGTTAAAAACTGCCCGGTCTTTAGCAAAGAGGTATCTTCGTGCGATTGCCCTGTTGCAGATAAGAGCTCAGAGATAGAAGTGGTACCACTTGGATTTTCTATCCGGCCGATTGCAGGTCCCGTTTGGGAATGCGAACGATAATGAACGCCTCGTGCTTAGGGATGTAGGTGTAGAGAATTAGGTAGGGCACCTTTTTATTGGAGACGGATAAGTCCACCTCTTTAATCTCCACCTGCTTTAGTTTCATCCGATTGCCTAACCGCGTCACCTGCTGAAGGAAGCGCTGCCCCTTCATGTCTTGGTAGCGATCGACTGCGAGCGTGCCTTCTAGCGAGCTATAGAGCAGTTCCTCGAAGCGATTGACAATCAGTACATGTCGCTTTGGCTTTCCACCCCAGCGGTACTCCCCCAAGCGCTTCGTGATCTTTGCGAAGTCAGCGTCGTCTTCCGATGCTTCCTTCACGAATTCATTGAGTTGAGACGCAAAGATCTCCAACTCCTCCGTATTTTTCTTGACGCTGCGCTGTGCGTTCGAAGGGAGTCGATTCCCGATATAGGAATCGAGGAGCTCATTGAGAGCATCCTTTTTTTCCTCTATAGCCAGACTTTTTGTATGATAGCCGTCGGGCAACACCTTCCCCTTCATGGCCACCTGGTATTCCTCAAGAACCTTTAGCGCATCCTCGTAGAGTTCAAATCGCGCATAGCCATCAGCCATATCGAGGAAATATTTTTGCTTCAGCACCTCGCTTCCTTGCGCCTTTTGGGCCATCTCGCGAAGAACTTTTACCGATTCCGCACGCCTCTTGGGGAGCGACAGGCTAGTCGAGGCAATGTAACTATTGGCCTCCTGTTTGAGGTTGATCATCGCCGTTTGCTTGATCTCCTCCTCTTCCGTCAATTCGCCCTCTGAGCTCTCAGAAACTGTTTTTCCCTCCAGATAGGCACTGATTTTATCTGCAGCCTCTAACTTCGGATTTTTTTCCAGAGCGGCCTTAAGCATTTTCTTCGCAAGAGGAAGGTTGCCGAGCCTGTGGTAAGCCAAACCCAGATTGTAATTCGTCACTGCCGGCTCAGGATCCTCCTCCCACGCCCTTTGGAAATCTTCCTTTGCCCTTTCGAAATCACCCGTCGCAAAGCTCTTTATCCCATCCTCCACGCGAACACGCAGGCGCTCCTTCATCTTACTCGTAGGTTCCAAGGGCTCCAATCCATCAAGAGCGGGAAGCACCCCAAGTAGCTTCTTGAGATTTGCAATTTCCTCGGATAGCGCCTCGTGTTGAGAAGCCAATTTCTCCACTGCCTCGAGAAGGCGGGTTTTATCAAGGGGTTCGGCGACGGCCGGTGATGAAGTCGTAAGAAGCAATACAAGTGGTAGGCATTTACGTAGCATAGAGATCATCGAACCCCCTTATTCTGTACCAAAGTACTGAGCTTGGCAAGATTCTCTTGCAGCTTTGCAGCCAAATTAAGAAGTTTTTCTGGCTCAAGAGCGAGCTTTTTGATCTTCGCAGCTGTCTCAAATGGATCCGCTCCTCCTAGCTTTTGGGCTCCCTCACTGGCTGCCAGAGAGCGGCCAGAAAATGCTTCAAGTTGACTCACGAGCGTCGCACTACGTGATTCGTGTCGCTGCAAAAAAACAGTAATCTGAGTGATCGCGTTTTGCACCTGAGTATGCATCCTATTCGCGTTCTCTTCCGTTCGAAGATTCCCGTACTCGCTATCGAAGATATTGAGTTTGCGGCGTGCCTCCTTTTCCTCGTAGGTCTTCGCCTCCATATCGGTATCAGGAATGCTATTTGCGATCCGATAGGCTGTTTCTTCTGGTGTCTGCGCACGGAACGTACCCGCTCCCGGAGTTAAGCGCTCCAAGCGGTCGTTATCCGAACCCCAGACCTCTTCCGCAAATCGTACCGAGGTAAAGCCCTCTGCCGTTGTAAGACCGTTATTCTTGTGACCCGCTGTTAGCGTATATTCGGAGCTCCCATTGAGCTGCGTGGCGGTGGCATTGACAAATGTGGCGGTTCGCGTGCTGCCATCATAGTTAGCAACCACTGCACTTTCTCCGACCCCCGCACCACCCGTAATGGTGATGGTCATGCCATTATAGACGTTATCCTGACTCGAAGCCGAGCGATCCAGCACGATATCATCGAAGTTTCCCCCGTCAGCTGTTCCCTTGAGAGTGATCGCCATGGGTCCAGTTGCGCCCGTGTCCACCAAGGGAATTTCTGCAAAGCCATCGACGCCAAATCCTGTATAAAGATTCACATCTTGCGCCCCGTTAAGAGGCGTGGTGACATGCGTGCCTATTTCAACAGCGGGTGAAAAGCCAACGTAGAGAGGTTTATCATGAAACGTAGCGCTCGGCGCAGCCTTACCCGACTGACCATCCACGATTTGTGCGATATGCGCCTTGTATCCCTGAAAGGTTTCATCCAGCACAGCGATATCCTGCGCGCCCGTGATGTTGCTACGCGCCTTAACAATAAGTTCTGACATCGAAGAGAGCACATCAACCGTTTGTGTAAGGAACAGAGAACTCGTTTGGTACCAGGAGAGGCGCGTCTGAGCTGCTAAGCCTTTCGCCTCGTCAGCTGAGCGCTCGAAATCGAGCGCCTGCACCTCCGCATACGCGGCCGTATTATCTCCCGGACGCAGCAGCTTTTTTCCCGAAGAAAGTTGCTCCATGGCGCGCTCCAGTTTAGCGCTAGAAAGTTGTCCCTGCTTCAGAATAAATGACGTATCTGGACTGATGTGCTCTGCCATATCGACTCCCTACTACAACATCGTGACACGAAATTGCAGGTTATCAATCAAATTTTTTATAAGCAAGTGGTTATAAACAAAAACGACGAAAGGGACTGGATTAGTCCCTTTCGTCGTTTTGTCCTCTTGGGTCTCTTTGTAGAAACCCTAAAGGCTTAGATTTTGATGAAGCCTTCGCCTTCTGGGCCGCCACCAATCCTGCCCGTAGAGCCAGAAGTTTTTGGCACTGGAGCACCTGCTCCTGGAGCCGTCGGCATGCCCGCGTCTTTGGCAACGTCGCGTCCGTCTTTGAGGTCCATGCAGATCTTACGCCAGCGCTCAACAGTTTCCACATAAAGAGGGGCAAATGCACGAAGTGCGGAAGCGACAGCGTGAGCCATGTCCAACGTACAGTGCAACAAGATAAGTTCTTCACTTACAGCAACGCCTACGCCGCCGCCAGCCATTTGGCCACCGAGCATTGATCCTTCTAGCAAGAATTCGTAAAGCTTTAGCCGCTCCTTATCACCTTTTGGCAATCCATCAAGAAGAGGAGAGTACACATAAAGGCGGTCGGAATTAGGCTCAAAGGTGAGGTGCATCGAGAATTCATCATCGATACCAAGAATACAGGTGTTGTTTTCATCAAACTCAAGTCCCTCAAGTCCAAGCTCTTTGCCGAACTCTTTGAGGTTTTCCTGTGCATTTTCAATAGACATTTTTGAGCTCCTAACTCAGTTCTTCTACCCGAAAGCATGCAGAATGATGCGATTTTAAGCAAATAAAAGAACAATCCGCAGACTGTTCTTTTATTTAACCTACAAAGAAATGCACCAACTCACTTTGCAAAGCGAAGGTAGGCCACACATGCAATGGCGCTCAAGGCAAGCACTGCAGAATAAGGTTTCGACTTCACAGTAGCTCCAAGTGCCATAGCGCCTGTAACGGGCAACTCGACCATATCATTTACAACCTGCTTGAAAACACGTTTCGCATATTGCTTTTTGGAAATTGACTCTAGCCAACCTTGAGAAGCTCTAGAAGCGACCTCTCGCCGTGCGCGGCTTAGCTCACAAGACACCAATCCTACTGCTACGATCGTCGCAGTTATATAAGGTCTGGCCGAGATTTGACGACCACACCAGCGGCCTGCGAAGCTCAAGCTTGCAATACCTGACGAAAGTAGCGCTCCGCCACTTCCCTTTATCGATTCAAAATTCAAATCAGAAAACATAGGAACGATTCCATTTTGGCAATTTATAGTAGATTTGCGATTCATATCGCATGAAAAAAGGCGTGGGCGTGACCCTATCCGCCCTGCACGTCCTCAATGGTCGTGGGAGCAGCCACTTGGTGGCGCCCAACGGCGTTGGTCCAGAGCGACAACACGACACATGAGACGAAGAAAACGATTGCGAGGTATGCCGTGAACTTCTTCAACACGTCAGCTGCGCCCGTACCGAATACAGACGCTGCCTCTTCACCGCCGAAGGCGGCGCCTAGACCGGAAGCTTTGCTTTCCTGCATGAGAATCAGGAAGCAAAGAAGTGCCGCCACTAGCAGAAAGAGAACAAGAGATAGAAAGTAAACAAATGTCATGATGAAGCCTTAATTTTGTTGCACTGCGCAATTGCCTTAAACGAGTCCACCTCGAGAGATGCGCCCCCCACGAGGACGCCATCAATATCTGGCTGAGCAAGTAGTTCCGCAGCATTATCTGGTTTTACTGATCCCCCATACAAGAGAGAAATTCCTTGAGCCGCTTCCTGCCCCCACTTCTCGGCAATCGCTCCGCGGCAAAATGCGTGAGCCTCTTGCGCCTGCTGAGGGGTCGCCGTGCGCCCCGTTCCTATTGCCCAAACGGGCTCATAGGCGAGGATTAAATCACTAAGTGACTCCACTCCAGCGAGACTCGACTCGATCTGCCCACGCAAAACCGACTCCATTTCGCCCGCCTCCCGCTGCTCCAGAGTTTCCCCTACGCAAAGAATTGGCTGTAGTCCATCGGACTGCGCCCTATGCACCTTGCGGTTAATGAACTCATCCGTTTCACCAAAAACATGGCGGCGCTCAGAGTGCCCCAAGAGAACAAACTCGGCGCCCACATCGCGAAGCATTGCCCCAGAGATTTCTCCAGTAAACGCCCCTTCCGTAGCATCATGCATATTTTGCGCACCGATGCGTATTGAGCCGCCTTTCGCCGCTTTTTTTGCCGCCGCAATCGCGGTAAAGGGAACTGCAAGATAGACCGTAGCAGAGATACCCGCCAAGGCCTGCACGAAGGTCGCCGCATCGTCACCCGTTTTGTACATCTTCCAATTTCCAGCAATAATCGTTTGGCGTGACATAGACTCCTCCAATGGGCGATATCGGATCCAGATTATACAAAAACTTGGCATTTGTTTCCAAGTGCCCCCCTCTTGCAAGAAAACGCCCAGGTCTTCAATCTATTCAGATTATGACGCAACTACAAACCACCCCCGAACAAGCTGGTTCTACCGGACCCGACCCTTTGTTGACCGTCTCGCAACTAACCCACGCGATCAAAATTCAGCTGGAGGGCCAGTTTCCTAATGTTCGCCTGCAGGGTGAAATTAGTAATTTTAAGAAGCAGGCATCTGGGCACTGCTATTTCTCACTTAAGGATTCGCAGGCACAAGTTTCTGCGGTCATGTTCCGCGGCGCTGCGAGTCAGTTGCAGCGCTTGCCTAAGGACGGCGACGATGTCATTGTCAACGGAGAGATCAGCGTCTATGCGCCGCGCGGCAACTACCAATTAATCATCCGAGATCTCGCCTTTGCAGGCATTGGCGAACTTCTTCTCCGCCTGGAACAGCTAAAAGTTGAGATCAACCGACGTGGCTGGTTCCGTCAGGAGCACAAAAAAGCGCTGCCGAAGTCACCTCGCCGCATTGGCATTGTGACGAGTCCGACTGGCGCGGCCATTCGCGACATGCTGAACGTACTAACACGGCGGCATGCAGGCCTCCATATTATTTTGAGTCCCGTTAAGGTCCAGGGCCCCGGATCCGCCGAAGAGATTGCTCAGGCGATACGTGAATTCAACCAGCACGGATTGGTCGATGCTATGATCATTGGTCGCGGTGGCGGAAGCATTGAAGATCTTTGGGCCTTCAATGAAGAGATCGTAGCCGATGCCATTTTTCATAGTGAGATTCCAATTATCTCCGCTGTTGGACATGAAACCGACCATTGCATAAGTGACTACGTAGCCGACCTCCGCGCGCCGACCCCCTCGGCTGCAGCCGAGCTTCTCACCCATGAAAAGGCGCAGCTTCTCGACGCCCTTGCCGTCATGCAACGCCGCATCAAGCAGACCATTCAGCACCGCGTTAAAGAAGCGCGCGCGACGCTTACCGGCATCGAACGCCACCCCCTTCTTCTCACCCCCTACGCCCTTCTTGGTCCACATATGCAGCGCCTTGACGAATTGCGTGGTGCCATCGACCAGCAAGTGCGTGGCAAGCTGTCCGAGCACAAACTAAAGCTCGAGGGCATGCGGCGACAAGCAGAAGCACTGCAGCCCACCTCACGCATCGTGCACATGCGTCAAAAGCTACGCCACCTTGAGCAAGGCATCGATCGCATTTGGCCCGCTCAAAATCAACTGCGTCGACAAAAACTAGAGGCATTGGTTGCCCAAATGCAAGCGATCGACCCAAAAAATTTATTGCAAAAAGGTTATGCCTTCATCTTTTCCGAAAAGAACCAATCGGTTATAACTTCTGCTACCTCTCTACAGGTAAACGACCCTATACGCATTCTCTTTGCGGACGGCGAGGCGGCAGCAACGATCCAGGAGACTAAAGTCCATGAGTGAAAAGAAACAGCAAACCTTTGAGACCTCTTTTTCCCGACTGGAAGAGATTTTGGGAAAGTTGAATGATGGCCAAGTAGGTCTTGACGATTCCCTGAAATTATACGAAGAAGCGAACGGCCTCATCATTGGCTGCAACAAGCGCCTCAATGATGCCGAGCAGCGCATCGAGACGCTTGTAAAGACCAGGCAGGGGGAGCTCGTCACAAACGAACAAGGCCTGCCCCAAACGACCCCTTACCCAGCGAGTTAAACATGGACGAGTATCCCCTCCTCAGCAAGATCCAAGGCCCAGACGACCTAAAAAAACTCGAGGTGGATCAACTCGACGATCTTGCGCGCGAGATGCGCCACCGCATTATCGACGTCATTTCTGCAAATGGGGGACACCTCGCGTCGAATCTGGGAACCGTGGAGCTTTCGATTGCCCTTCACCGGGTGTTCAACAGCCCTCAAGATAAGTTTATATTCGACACAAGTCATCAGTCATACAATCACAAACTGCTTACCGGGCGATTCGATCGTTTTCCGACGATTCGACAGTACAAGGGGTTGTGCGGGTTTACGCATCCGGACGAGTCGGAGCATGATCACTTTCATGCTGGCCATGCGGGAACGGCGCTCTCTCTCGCTTTGGGAGTGTCCCACAATCGCGACCTTAGCAAGCGCGAGGAGTATGTGGTCCCTATCCTAGGCGATGCCAGCCTCACCTGCGGACTGACCCTAGAGGCGTTAAATAATGTGCCTCGCGACCTCAAGAAGTTCATCGTTATTCTCAACGACAATGCGATGTCCATTTCCCCTCCTGTTGGCGGCATTACGCGCATATTGAGTCGACTTTTGAGCAACCCCACCTCAAACTGGTTCTATCAAGAGATGGACGCCTGGATTTCTCGCATTCCTCACCTAGGTGCGCGCCTGTCGCATTCCGGAAAAAAGGTCACTGGATCGTTAAAAAATTTGGTCAGTCCGGCCGCCTTTTTCGAGCAATTCGGTCTCTCCTATATCGGACCTGTCAACGGGCACAGCGTAACTGACCTGGTCAAGGTCCTTGAAGGGGTAAAGAACTCCAATTGGCCGGTCATCATCCACTGCCTCACACAAAAGGGCAAAGGGATGGAAGTCGCCGAGGCGGCTCCAACCGTGTGGCACGGCGCAAAACCTTTCGACCCGCAGTCGTGCAAACTTCGTGTTACGAAGGCATCGAAGCCCACCTTCCCGAAGATTTTTGGAAAGCATATGGTCAAGATGGCCGAAGCCGACCCCTCACTTGTCGCGATAACCCCCGCCATGTCCGCTGGATCATGCCTTGATCCGATGATGAAGGCGTTTCCTGATCGCTGTATCGACGTCGGCATAGCCGAAGGCCATGCGGTCACGTATGCGGGCGGTCTCGCTTATGGAAAGAAGATGAAGGTCGTGATGTCTGTTTACGGCACGTTCCTGCAGCGTGCGTTGGACAACGTCTTCCACGACGTTTGTATTCAGGAGAATCCTGTTGTTTTCGCAATTGACAGGGGTGGCATATCCGGACCCGACGGTCGCACTCACCACGGCATTTACGACATTTCTTTCCTTAGTGCGATGCCAAATATGGTGATTACCCAACCGCGAAATGGCCACGTTCTCAAGGAGCTTCTTGAGTCAGCATTCGACTGGAAGCGGCCGGCAGCGATCCGCTATCCAAATCTACCCACGGACGAGCCCGCAAACCAACCTTTGAAGAAGCGAAAGCTTGGAAAGGGTGAGGTTATAGCTAAGGGCGAGGGACTCCTTCTTGTCACTTTAGGCCATACCTACGAGCTCGGCCTTGCCGTACGCGAAAAGCTACAAGAGCTAGGGCTCGCCAATGCAACGGTCCTTGACCCCGTCTTTGTCAAGCCACTCGACGCCGACCTCCTATGCGACCTCTTGCTGACCCATGACAAGGTTGTGACGATTGAGGAGCACTCCATTGCCGGAGGTTTGGGTTCCAATCTAAACCACTTCCTCATGACGCAAGGGTTTCACAGCACGACAGTGCTCAACCTGGGCATTCCCGAGACCTACCTTGACCAGGGAAAGAATAGCGATCTACTGCGGGATATTGGGCTTACTCCGGAAGCGATCACGAAGAACATTACGCAGCATTTTTCTCTTAAAAAGTCCGAGGAATTTGTCACTTTATGATCATTGCTCTCTTTCCCAACATCATCAAGAGGCGCTCCACGAACCTCGCCATTGGCATACGCGAGTTCCTTTTGAACCGTGATATCCGCGTTGTCGCTGAAGATGAGAAAGCGGAAGCTATCGGAGCAGAACCACTTTCTAGTATCGACCCAAAGGCCATTGACTATGCAATCTCAATGGGTGGTGACGGCACCATTTTGCGCCTTCTGCATCGCTACCCCGAAATCGAGGCCCCAGTTCTAGCGATCAACCTAGGGAGTCTCGGCTTTATGGCGGACATCCCTATTGCGGATGTTTATCCTAGCCTTCAGGACCTCCTTGAGGGAGCCTTCCGCATACAAAAGCGACTGATGATGCGTGGCACATCGATCAACGGCGAAGAGATTTTCGCTGTAAATGAGGTCGTTGTCCATCGCGCTCAAAATCCCTGCCTGATTGATCTTGCCATCCATGTGGACGGCACCTACCTCAACACTTTTTCCGCCGATGGCGTCATTGTGTCGAGTCCGAGCGGCTCAACCGCCTATAACTTGGCAGCGGGAGGGCCTATTTTAACCCCTGAGCTAGAGGCGCTCGTGATCACGCCTATTAGTCCTCATACCATCTCCAATCGTCCTATTGTTCTGCCACCTCACCATGAGATCCAAATCCAATACCTGAGCGATCATGATCCCGTTGAGGTCACTAACGACGGCATTTCGCGCATTTCCATGTCCACCGGAGAAGTGTTTCATATCACTCCGGCCAAACGCACCTTCAATCTTGTTCATTTGCTGCGCCATGACTACTTCGCCACGCTACGCACAAAGCTTGGCTGGACAGGCAAATTGCGACAGTAAGAATCACCTTCCCTCCAAAAGACTTAAATCAATAATTAGTAAAGATAATTTGAAAATTATCACTTTTTATAGTAAAATAAAGTTGAATAGGAGGGAGATATGAAACGCTTATTCGCAGCATTATTTGCTCTACTTATTGTTTTTGCGCCAGCCATGAGTTTGGACGCTCGCAAGAGTGGGGGCCATGGAAATCGGGGAGGATCTAAGGTACACGCCAAAGGGGGCGGTGGCCACAAAGGGGATAGTCGGCACCACCGTTCTCGTGGGCATCACCGTTCTCGTGGGCACCACTATCGCTCCAGTCACGGCTTGTATTACTACCCTTATTTCCATTCTTACCACTACAGCCCCTACTACTACGACTACTACTATGGTCACCCTTACTACTACCGCTATGGCCATCCATACTACGGCCACTCTGGATTCGGGTTCACCTTTGTTCTTGGGGGCGGCAGTAATCAACGCGACGATGACAGGCACGACGTGAAAAAAAAGGAGAACAGGAAGAAAAAGGGCGACTGGAAGCGTCGGCCGAGCGACGGTCGTCCTCGCTACTAGTGCCCCCCGTCAAGCTCTTAAATGAGGATTGGAGAGCTTGATGGGGCTCTAGTCTCATGAGCATCTGCGCAGCAGTTTGCGATCTGTTACATTTTTTCCGACGCAGAGGCGGTGAGGCGCAAAGGTACGCAAAGGGGTGTGTTGGGTTCTTATAGCCAAACGCTCTCCTCTGCGCGCCTTTGCGCCTCACCGCCTCTGCGTCGAAAAAAAATCATGTGACAGTAGCGCAGCTCATTGTCCTACGCAAAGCCACATAAGCGATGATACCGCTTAGCACATTGGCTACGGCCACTCCAATGAAGATTCCTTTTAGACCCCATCCCTGGTCGCCGAAGTAGGCAAGGGGAATGAGAAATACGAGGAGGCGAAGTAGGTTGATACCGGTTGCTACCATTGGTTTATGGAGCGCGTTATAGACTGTTGAGACGACCAGTGTTACTCCGACGAATCCGTAGCTAAAAGGCTGGATCCAAAGGAAGTCGATGACTGTTTGTATGGTCTGCTGGTCCTGCGAAAAGGCCGCCGCTATGGAGTAGGAGGCGCCCAGAAGAAGTGGAAGGAGTCCGATTTCGAAGGCGACAGCAAAGAGGAGGCTCACTCGCAGAGCTTCGCTCACTCGACCGTGCAGACCGGCACCCCAGTTTTGTCCGATAAACGGTCCGAGCACAGTAGTTAGCGCGATGACGACCACGAGAGCAATCGGCTCCACGCGCGACACCACGCCGAATCCAGCGACGGCTTCTAGTCCGTGTCCAGCCACCATTTTAGTGATCACAAACGCCGACAGGGGCGTGAGAATATTAGTGAATGCGGCAGGGAGACCGATATAAAGCACCTTTTTCCACGTTGCTAACATCTCTCCCATGCTACATTTCCATGAAGAGAGGAGTTCCTTGTTAGCGAGGGCGCGCAAGGCGACCACGAGTGAAACGAACCAACTCATGAGTGTAGCAACGGCCGCTCCACGAACACCCATTGCTGGGCATCCGAACATGCCGAAGATCAGAATCGGATCGAGAACTAGATTGAAGAGCGCCGCAATACCCATCACCATTCCAGGCGTACGAGCATCGCCCGAGGCTCGCAGGGCACCGTTACAGATGATTGGCATCATCAAAATAGGGAGGCCCCCGTACCAGAGGAGCATGTAGTCCTGAATGAGCGGCAGCATATCCGGTTGCGCCCCCATCCATAGGAAGAGCGCATCGTGCGTGGCGATTCCAAGCACCCCAACCGCCACCGCCAGCAGACATCCCAGGATCAACGTCTGCGAAAGCAGGCGCCGCACCCGATCCACCTCTCCCTCTCCGATCACCTTAGCCAGAATTGCGCTTGCACCGACACCGATTCCGATCGCCAAACAAATCGTTGAGTAGGCCGCGGGGAAGGTAAAGCTAATGGCCGCCAATTCGAGGTTACCGAGTTTCGAGACCCAGTAGGTATCGATGATGTTGAATAGCATCATCGAAGCGATTCCGAAAACCATAGGAATCGTCATTCTAACGAGAGTGGAGCCAATCGGGCCCTGAGTCAATTTTGCTTTAGTCATAGGTTAGAGGAGGATACCGGTTGCATTTGGCTCTGTCAAATGATATTCTACTTAGCACTTATGCTTATTCTTGGAATCGAATCAACTTGTGATGAAATGGCGTGTGCCGTAGTGCGCGACGGCAAAGAAATTTTGTCAAATTGCATTGCCTCGCAAGCCGACCTTCATGCCATATACGGGGGGGTGGTCCCTGAACTCGCCTGTCGCCGCCACATTGAAGTATTGCGTCCAATGATGGAGCAGGCATGCAAAGATGCAGGAATTACCCTGCAAGATGTGGATGCCGTCGCTGCCGCTCGTGGTCCAGGACTCATTGGCGCCGTTATGATCGGATTCAACGCGGGCAAAGCGCTCGCCTGGGGCCTCGGCAAGCCTTTTATCGCGATTCATCATATTGAAGCACATCTCTATGCCCCCTTTATGGACCACCACATCCCCCTCCCAGCGCTTGGTGTTGTTGTCTCTGGCGGTCATACCACGCTCGTGAAGATTGACGAGATCGGCAGCTACACGCTCATTGGCGAAACCATTGATGATGCAATTGGAGAAGCTTTTGATAAAGTTGCGAAGATGCTGGGGCTACCTTATCCAGGTGGACCACATGTCGAACGCCTAGCTCTGCAAGGCGATCCCAAGCAGCAATTGTTTAAGGCAGGTCGAATAAAAGAGAAGCCCTACCATTTTTCGTTTTCCGGACTCAAAACAGCGGTCCTCTACCGCCTAAGAGACCAGCCAAACGCTTCCAAAGCGGATATTGCCACTGGATTTCAGGAAGCCGCCCTTGGTGACGTCGTCAAAAAATCGCTGAAGGCGGCCGAGCAATTCGACTGCCAATCCATCGTTTTAGGCGGTGGGGTCACGCAGAGCACCCGACTAAAAGAGCTCTTCTCCAAGTCCAAACTTCCTCTTTTCTGGCCCGGACCCGAGCTCTCCCTGGACAATGCAGCGATGATCGCAGGTCTCGCCTATCCCCAATTCCAGCGCCAAGGTGGGGATCCACTTTCCTCCCGCGCACAACCACGAATTGCTCTTATAAGTTGAAATAAATCATTACCTTCTTTTAGATAGGTCGTTCACGGAACAAGGAAGGCCCTCATGACGCTAAGCCCGCAAGCAATACAAAATCTAGAAACAGCCTACCGCAAGGACCTACCCTTCACCCTCCGCCGGACCCCCAAAGGCATCGTAGAGGTAGACAACTCCTCAATTTCCGATAAATACGTTTTTTGGCGTGGACGTCAAGTGAGCCAAAGCCGCGAAGAGCGTCTAACAATCTTTACAGAGATTCTCAAGAGGCATCAACTTCACGAAACTCCTGAGAAAGCGGACAACGATCCGATTCTTCTTCTCGCCTCCAAGTTCCAGCGACAAGAAGCATCGAGCGATCAAAGGCTGCTGAAACTCCTCTGGTCCCATAGATTAGCGATCCCCGTGGAAGCCTTTGACAAGGAGGTCAACAAAGGCTTCCTGCCCTGGGCCAAGAGGGCGCACCTAAATCGCTACCTCGTCGGCAACAAGCACCGCTACAAAAAAAATGGAAGAATAGAAACGGAGCCAGGAAAGCTGCAGTATGCCTGGCGAACCGGGGAAATTCGTATTCTCTGCGAGCCGGATCTCGTAGCACAAGCTGGTGGCGCTATTCGCACGGACGGCTACTACGCCTGGAAAACGATCCGTTCCCTCGTAGAAAGTTGGGACCGCCCCGAACGGCACTACTACTACAAGTATGAGGAAGGGCAGATTCGCCCAGTCTCGCAGGGCCTTCACCTAATGGACCGCACCAAATTTACGAAGCTGTTTCCCACGGAATACAATCCGGAGTATGAAGTAGGCACCGTCCACCATGAGCGCTGCGCGTGGGTTCAAAACACCATCCGCATGCTCGGCCCCCACGGATTTTTCAAAGTCTGGAGAGGTCCGTACGGGTACATACCCGGCTTCTTTCGACCTGAACTAAAGGATTTGCCCGTGCATAAAATCTTCGCCGCCGTTGGGCGCTGTAAAGGCACCTTACACGTCCGCGACTGGTGCATGGAGACGCGCCAAACCCTCGATAAAGATGGCGGATTGATCAATGGCATCTCCTCAATTATCTATCGAAGCACTAAAGATCAGGAAGATCGCCACCTCCGAACAGTGGAGCAGCAGCAACAGAATCCCAACCAGCAAACGATCTCCACCGTAGAGAACTGCATCAAATATACGAACCAATTCGACGAAGCAAACGGCGTATTTATTCCATACACCCTCACCACACGCATCCTCCTCTACCACGAACTGAAAGGTAGAATTGCTCCAGTTGCCAACAGGTGGGTCAGCGACCAAATCATGGCTGTTGCCGGAAGAGCATTTTTTCATTTGGAAAATTGCGTCAATACCACGACAGGCCTCATTCCAAAGCCAGTCCGCTGGCTCCTATCTGAGACCGTGAGTATTCCGTGCGGCCTTCTTGTAAATATTATTTTTGGATTGTGGGGCGGCGGACAATATGTGGACTCCGATCTAATAGAACACGACCCCGACTATAAACCGCTCTTCGGCAGCTTTTGGGACTTTCTCAACTACCGCAAACTACTTCGCTTTCCACATCCCTTCATTGAAGCATGGGTAATGAAACAATTGATCGAAGATTGGCGTGGCGAAGGCTCAATGGAACCTCCGGGCGCTGAATTTCTCGCTTGGATGACGCGGGAGCACCCAGAGGTCGACATTAGCCGCGCGTTAGCGCGGGCAAAGCAAGCAATTGAGAGCGATTAATTTTTTGCCATTCCTCTGCACCCTCATCGTCTGCCTCGCACCCCCCCAGGTCGACCCAAGAGCCCATAGCCTCTGGCCATACACAAACGCTGCGTTGCAGTGGACCAGGGACCAGTGGAAATTCAGTTAAAAAGGGGAGTCGAGGCACAGAGGGCGCCACTGGCAGCCAGCGCCAGGTCCAACTAGAGAGAGAGGGCTTAGGCACCACTCTAGCGCGCTCCGCTCCGAAATCTCGATTTACGTAGACCGTTCGCGTTGTAAGAACCAGGCGCCCTTGCTCCCAACCGTATTGCCCTCGAAGCGTGATGAAATCAGATACTGTCAACTGCTCCACAACAGAATTGAAGGTATCTCGCTGATGCCTGTTTGAGGCGATCAGCGCTTGGGATTCAAATCCGATATGAGCCTTAGCGACCCGCGCAACAGGCGCGGAGGAAGAGAGCATTGCCGGCGTAATCGCCCGCACCGCTCCCCTCACTCCCGCCCAGATTCCACTCGCCGCACTAGAAAACCAAGAATTAACTTGCGTATCAGGTCCCATGTCTACATCCCTTTATTTGAGGTTTCGACGTTGTAACGCAAACCTGAATCAAATTACAAGCTTTGTTTTTTAGCCTCTAGAGCGAGGGGTTCTTCGGTTGTCGGGCTTCAGCTGGGCACGGAACTGCTGGGCACGTAGAGCCTTTTTCGCTTTTGCCTGACCTTGAACTCTTCGACGGCGCATACTTCTGCTTCGCTTTTTCGGGGAAGGAAGCTCGTCTTGAGGGTCCACTGCGACTTCACGATCCACTGGCTCAGAAGGGCAACGGGTGACAGAAACAGCAGCTGGCGATAGAGCTCTCCCGCACCTCAGCAAACCTGCGTGCTGCCACAACACCTACAAATAGCACCGTAAGTGCAATCACCGTCTTCGGGTGAGAGGCTATGGAGCGCCAAGCTCTGACGGATGCTGGCCCAATGGTACCACGCCAAAATCCTTGGGAAAGAGGGGTACCCCCAGGTAAAACAGAGCGCCCTCGCCATTGAGAGGCTCCAACGACGGCGCCAACAACAGCAGGCGTCGTCCAAATTTCAGTCGGGTTAATTCCAACCATCACTCAACTCCAGTTAATACAATGCTAGCACAGTACCTTAGCGGGTTCTGAATACACAAGAAAAAAGGCTCTATGACAGGATTTTTTACCCCTACATAGACGCCAGGGTCATCGCGTTGTAACGATTATTTAACCGCGAAGTTAGCGAAGACTACGCGAAGGGGCGGGCCTAGAACTCCTGCCGCATGGAAAACCGACTTATTCAATGCTTAAATGTCCCCATTCAGTCCTGTTTTTCCATGCGGCAGGAGTTCTAGGCCCGCCCCTTCGCGTAGTCTTCGCTAACTTCGCGGTTAAATAATCGTTACAACGCGATGGCTCTGCAATAAACGCGGTTTCATTTGCACAAAATCAGGGATTCGTCTAAACTAACGCCTCAAATGACTCACGAGGATGTTCCGTGGCGAAAAGCAAACGCGAAAAAATTAAACTTAAGAGCACCGAAAGCTCTCATCATTACTATACTGTGAAGAACAAGACTTCTACGCCTGATCGTATTGTCTTGCGCAAATACGACCCTACAGTGCGTCGCACAGTAGAGTACAAGGAATCAAAGTAGCAGGACTACCCTCCTTTTTTATAGCAGGGGTCTTCGCTTGCGAAACTCCCTGCTACTTATTGCGGCAAAGAAATGTTTGAGCTAAGACTAGCCCTTAAGTATCTGATACCCCGCTGGAGACAACTTTCTGTCTCCATCATTTCCCTACTTTCCATTGCCGTTATTGCCCTGGTTGTTTGGCTTGTTATCGTCTTTTTTTCGGTAACCAATGGCCTTGAGAAGGGGTGGACCGAGAAAATGATTGCGCTAACAGCGCCACTCCGCGTGTCTCCCACGGAAAAGTACGTCAATTCTTACTATTTCCAGGCAGATCGGGTCAGTGTCGCCTCCGATTACACGTACAAATCCCTATCTGAAAAGCTTGCGACGACCTTATCTGATCCCTATGACCCCGATCTTGACCCGGAGCTGCCGTATGGCCTTCATGAGCCCGACCGCGATTCGAAGGGTGAGGTCCGTGACCTAGCCAAGCTAGCTTTTCAGGCAGCCTCTGAGGTAGGAGTGCCGCGCGAGTATGAAATGAGCATCGCCAATCTAAAGCTGGAGTTGATTCGACCCGGAACGGCTGAGCCGCACACCCACCTCTCCCAGGCGTCGTTTTTACTCTCCTTTGATCCACATAATCCAACTTTAGAGAAATCGCTTCTTGCTCCAACGCAAGACGACCTCACCAATCAAGAGAGGCAACTCGCACTACAGGGCCGCCCCTCTGAGGATCTAAGCATTGTAAAAGAGCCAGATGGCTACCGCCTTCCTCGTGACGGCAGCAGCTACGGCGTCCTAATCGCGCGCCACTTTCGCGAAAACGGCGTGAACCTAGGCGATCGCGGGCACCTTTCCTACCACACCCCCACCGCCAGCAATATCCAGGAGCAGCGCCTCCCGATTCATGTTGCCGGATTTTACGATCCAGGCGTCATCGGAATCGGCGGCAAAATGGTCATCGTCGACAGACAAATCACCTCACTTGTAAGAGCCGGACGCCAGCAGCAAGACGACATCACCACAATGGGAATGAATGTTTGGATTCCCGACTACAAACAGGCTGACACCGCCAAGGCTGCGCTCGAAACGAAGCTCAAAGCGCTAGAAATCGATTCCTACTGGAAAGTCCAGACCTACAAAGAATACGACTTCACCAAAAGCATCATCCAGCAGCTCCAAAGCGACAAGAATCTATTCTCCATGATTTCCGTGATCATCATCCTCGTTGCCTGCAGCAACATCATCACGCTCCTCATCTTGCTAGTGAACGACAAAAAGCTAGAGATCGGAATCCTACGCGCCATGGGCGCCACAGCAGGCAGCATCGGACTCATTTTCGGGCTATGTGGACTCATCATGGGCGCAACAGGCGGACTTGTTGGCGCAGCCCTAGCTGCGATCACATTACACTACCTTGAGCCCCTCATTGCCCTCATGAGCGCCCTTCAGGGATTCGACGCCTTCAATGAAACCTTCTACGGCGACGTCATCCCCAATGCTCTAAGTGGCGAGGCCCTACTTTTCGTACTGATCGCCACAAGCGCTCTGTCGCTCGTAGCCGGACTCATTCCAGCCCTCAAAGCAGCCCTACTCAAACCAGCTAGCGTGTTGAGGTCAGAATGAAAAAGATCCTAGAAGCACGAAATCTCAGCAAGCGCTTCACCCACCCCACCCCAGTGGAAATCCTTAAGAACCTCTCCCTGACCCTTCATGAAGGAGAGACCCTTGCGATCACCGGAGCCTCTGGCGAGGGCAAGAGTACCCTTCTGCACCTTCTCGGCACCCTCGAAGAGCCCAGCGAAGGCGAAATTCTGATCTGTGGTCAGAAAGTCACCTCTCGCAATGCCGCAAAAATTCGCAACGCCCATATCGGTTTCGTCTTTCAAGCATTCCACCTCCTAGATGACGCCACAGCACTAGAGAACGTCCTCATGCCCGCACAAATTGGGCGCAGAGAGAATCAGCAGACAAGAGCCCTACAGCTACTCGCCGATGTTGGCCTGGCTGATCGCGCCCATTTCTCCACAAAACTCCTCTCGGGCGGAGAAAAACAGCGCGTGGCAATTGCAAGGGCGCTTATGAATGATCCCGAAATCATACTTGCTGACGAGCCTACCGGCAACCTCGACGCGGCCATTTCCGCACAGATTCATGAGCTGCTAATGGATCACGCAAAAGGGCAAAAAAAGGGCCTAATTGTGGTGACCCACGATCCCGCTCTAGCAGAGCTTTGCGACCACACTCTCTGCCTCTCCGAGAGCAGAGAGACACAAACAACTTTATAAAAAATACCCAGGAAATTTCCATGGACCAAAAATTTTACGACTCACTGTCAGAAAAAATCGAGGAAATTAAGGGCGCCGGACTTTATAAACCGGAACGCGTCATCACCTCCCAGCAGCAATCCGCTATCGAAGTGACCGGCGGCCAACACGTCATCAACCTCTGCAGCAACAACTACCTAGGCTTGGCGAATCACCCAGAAGTGATTGCCGCTGCAAAAAAGGGACTTGATCGCTGGGGTTTTGGACTCTCCTCTGTGCGCTTCATTTGCGGCACACAGGAAGTGCATAAGCAGCTAGAGAAGGCCATTTCGGAATTTCTCGGCATGGAAGATACGATCCTTTACAGTTCTTGCTTCGATGCCAATGCGGGACTTTTTGAAACGCTTTTGGGTCCAGATGATGCCATCATCTCCGACCAACTCAACCACGCCTCCATCATCGACGGCGTGCGCCTCTGCAAGGCGCAGCGCTTTCGCTACAAAAACAACGACATGGCAGATCTAGAGAAGCAGCTGCAGGCAGCGGAAGGTTGCAAGACCAAGCTCATCGCAACGGACGGCGTTTTCTCCATGGATGGCATCCTCGCCAACCTTTCAGCCATTTGTGATCTCGCTGACAAGTATGGCGCGCTGGTTATGGTCGATGACTCCCACGCTGTTGGTTTTACCGGAGAAGAAGGACGCGGCACGCCGGAGGCATGTGGTGTAATGGAGCGAGTGGACATCATCACGGGTACACTCGGAAAGGCCCTAGGAGGCGCTTCAGGAGGCTACACATCAGCTAAGGCTCCCGTGATCGAGTGGCTAAGGCAGCGATCACGCCCCTACCTATTCAGCAACACCTTATCACCATCCATCGCGCAAGCCTCCTTGCGAGTTCTTGAGCTCGTACGCGATGGTGCACGTATGCGTCAGTCCCTTAATGACAACACCCTTTATTTCCGCACTAAGATGACCGAGCTAGGGTTCGATCTTGTGCCCGGCAACCACGCCATTATTCCTGTCATGTTGGGCGATGCGCAGCTCGCTCAGGATTTTGCCGATCGAATGCTCATGGAAGGGGTTTATGTAATCGGCTTCAGCTACCCAGTGGTTCCGCAAGGCAAAGCACGTATCCGCACGCAGATGTCGGCAGCGCACACGCCGGAAGATCTCGATCAGGCGATAGCCGCGTTTGCACGAGTTGGACGTGAACTGGGAGTAATCGAAAAAATAGGACAACCTCAGTCAACCACCCCTCCCTAAAGGGAGGAGCTTGTAAGGCTCGGAGTTGACCAGCCTAAGCCCCATTGGGGCTACGTTAGGAGCGAATATATAGGCACCGTGGGATGCTTCTCCAGTCCCACGCTCTGCGGTAAGTGGTTAAACAGGTGTACGGGTTAAGCCGGTGCTGCTTGCAAAAACCGCTCCATAACATTGGCGAGGAGAACGTTACTGGCGAAAGCCATGAGTTGGGTAACCAACATTATTAATAGGAGTTACGAATGCAAAGAGCATTTGTATTAGACAAAAATAGAAAGCCTCTCATGCCCTGCCATCCGGCAAGGGCAAGGAAGCTGCTTAGACAGGGAAGGGCTGCCGTATATCGGTTACAGCCATTTACGATTATCTTGATCATTTGTGAGGGCGGAGAGGTGCAGCCTGTTGAGCTAAAGGTTGATCCAGGATCAAGGACAACGGGGATTACTATTGTGATCAACGGAGAACTTCATAGAAAGGTTGTATGGGGCTGCAACTTGCACCATAGGGGCCTGCCGATCAAGTCAGCTTTGGAGGGGAGAAGAGCGCTTCGCCGAGGAAGAAGAACTAGAAACACGCGTTATAGAAAACCCCGGTTTGACAACAGAACAAGAGCAAGTGGATGGCTCCCTCCATCCATACGATCTCGCGTGGATAATGTCGCCCATTGGAGTCAGAGAATCGCACAAATATGCCCGCTAACCAGTACTCATGTAGAAACAGTTCGCTTTGACCTGCAGAAGCTCGAACACCCAGAAATTTCAGGGAATGAGTATCAACAGGGAACTCTTTTTGGATACGAAATACGGGAATATCTTCTAGAAAAATGGGGTAGGGTTTGCATTTATTGTGGAGCCGAAAATGTACGATTGGAAATCGATCACATTGTACCCAAAAGCCGGTCTGGATCCAACCGTGTGTCAAATCTCACGATTTGTTGTCATAAGTGTAACCAGAGGAAGGGCAACACGAGTCTGCAAGAATTTTTAAAGGAAAAACCTTGCACGTTGAAAAAAATCCAACACAAGGCCAAGAGGTCGCTAGCCGACGCAGCGGCGGTAAACGCCTCGCGCTACGCTGTTGGACATGCACTCAAATCCCTTCAGATCCCGACGTCATTTTGGTCGGGTGGGCGAACCAAATTTAACCGATGTGCTCAAAGCTATCCCAAAGATCACTGGATTGATGCCGCATGCGTGGGCGAAACTGGACAAAATGTATCCATGCCACGAAGAATGTCCATTCTTGAAATCCATGCCACCGGAAGAGGTTCTAGACAGTCTTGCCGCGTCAATAAATATGGGTTCCCAAGAACTACAGGCAAAAAAAACAAGATTGTTCGCGGATTTAAGACCGGCGACCTGATTAAGGCGGTCGTCCCAAAAGGAAAGCATACCGGAACTTACCTGGGCAGAGTCGCAGTGCGCAGCTCAGGTAGCTTTAACATCAAAACAAAAACCAGAATGATCCAAGGGATCTCCTGGAAGCACTGCCGCCTGCTGCAGAGTGCCAATGGCTATAACTACACAACAAAAGAGGAGCAGCGCTTCCTCCCCCCCCTAAAGGAAGGGGTTTCCGCGCTGTCAAATTGATGAAGTATCTCAAGGAATACCGACAAAGCGAAGCGATAAGGAAATACATTGAGCTGATCGAACGAGTCACGACACGGCCTTGGACGATTATGGAGGTGTGTGGGGGACAAACGCACGCCATCGTGCGTTATCGACTTCAAGAGCTCATTCCGGATCAAATTCGTCTAGTACATGGTCCCGGATGCCCAGTCTGTGTCACCTCGCTAGAATTGATCAATCGAGCGATTGAGATCGCCCTCCTTCCACAGGTAACCTTTTGTTCTTTCGGAGACATGCTTCGCGTTCCAGGTAGCCGAGGAAACCTTTTGGAAGCGAAAGCCAATGGTGCGGATGTGCGTATTCTTTACTCCCCAATGGACGCCCTTGAGCTAGCCCGTAATATGCCCGATCGTCAGATCGTCTTCTTCGGTGTAGGCTTTGAGACCACGGCTCCAGCGATTGCAATGACCATCTATCAAGCTAAGTGTGAAAATCTTAAGAACTTTTCTGTTCTCTGCTCTCATTTCCTCGTTCCACCAGCAATGGAGGCGGTTCTTAGCTCACCAAGAAATGTCGTGCAGGGATTTCTGGCGGCAGGGCATGTGTGCACCATCATGGGCTACGACGAATATCATCCAATTTCGGATCGCTACCGAGTTCCTATTGTGGTCACCGGTTTTGAGCCTCTCGACCTGATCGAGGGACTCTACCTCTGCGTGAAACAGTTGGAGGAGGGAAAAGCTGAGGTAGAGAATCAGTATGTACGTTCGGTTACCCAAGAGGGAAATCAGCAGGCGCAAAAGATCATGAGCGAGGTCTTTTCAGTAGTCCAGCAAAAATGGCGCGGGATTGGAGACCTTCCCCTTAGTGGCTTAGGAATTTCCAGTGAGTATGCAGAATATGATGCGGTGCCTCGGTTTGATGTACAAAATATTGTTGAGGAGGAGAGCTCAGTTTGCATCAGTGCTGAAATCATGCAGGGATTTAAGAAACCTCATCAATGTCCCGCATTTGGCAAAGAATGTACTCCAGAAAATCCCTTGGGGGCACCAATGGTTTCAACCGAAGGCGCTTGTTCAGCCTATCATCAATACCAGGGAGTAGCGCAGTGACGGTCTCTTGTCCTCTTCCCCCTGGTCACGGCAACCGTATTTTGCTCTCTCATGGCAGCGGCGGCCGCATGACATCACAACTAATTGACTCCCTCTTTTTATCAGCTTTTGGCGATTGTGTGCAGAGCGAGCTGGACAGCGCTTTGTTGACGGTGGGTGAGCAAAAGTTGGCGTTTACGACCGACTCCTATGTGGTTCATCCTCTCTTTTTTCCTGGAGGAAATATTGGCGATCTTGCGGTTAATGGTACAGTAAATGACCTAGCTGTATCGGGTGCTAGGCCGCTCTACCTCAGTTGCGGATTTATCTTAGAGGAGGGGTTGGACAAAAACCTGCTACTCCAAATCGCTCGTAGCATGAGGGAGGCAGCTGATTCTGCTGCGGTTAAACTGGTGACTGGGGATACCAAAGTGGTGGAAAAAGGAAAGGGCGACGGGGTCTATATCAATACCTCTGGGATTGGTGTGGTCGAAAGAGTAGGCATTGAGCCGCGCTCTATCCAGTCAGGTGATGCGATCATTGTTAGTGGCGACATAGGTCGACATGGAACAGCAATCATGTCAGTAAGGGAAGGTTTTACATTCGAGTCCACCATTGAAAGCGATACACAAGAGCTTTCTTCCCTGGTGACTGCGCTCATTGAAGCAGGGGTAGCGATTCATTGCCTTCGTGATCTTACCCGGGGTGGGCTGGCTACAGTATTGGCTGAACTTGCCAAAACACGAGGCTTGACCTTTGCGATAGATGAGGAGGCTGTTCCCATAAATGACGTCGTACGAGGAGCGTGTGAGTTTTTGGGATTGGACCCCCTCTACGTTGCCTGCGAGGGAAGACTCGTTGCTTTTGTTCCACCTAAATCCAAAGAACAAGCTTTGACGATTATGAGGCAGTATAACGATTCTGCTGAGACTATTGGCACGGTAGTCGAGAGCAGCGAGCCAATTGTGACAGCGAAAACCTTCTTGGGGACAAGGCGTATCCTCAACCAACTGGTTGGAGATCAGCTACCCAGAATATGTTAGCGCCTTTTTTCTGCCTTTGCAATATTTTTTATCACATCTAAAAAGCTGTCAGGTGTGACAGAGATGGAATCAATACCCGCCTCCACTAAAAATTGAGCGTATGCAGGCCGGTCGCTAGGAGCTTGCCCGCAGAATCCTACCTTGCAACCATGTTTATGTGCCTTTTGGATCACTTCACGAATCATTGTGGTAACAGCAGCATTGCCCTCATCAAATAGCGGGGCGATTCGTTCGGAATCTCGGTCAACACCAAGTAGAAGTTGGGTGAGATCATTACTTCCAATCGAGAAACCATCAAATAGTTGTGCAAACTCCTCAGCTAAGATCACATTGGATGGAATTTCACACATCACATAGACCTCGAGCTCCTTTCGACCTCGAGCAAGTCCATAACGTTTCATGGTACGGAGCACCTGTTTGGCCTCGTCAATAGTCCGACAAAAGGGAATCATGACCTTAACGTTTTTCATCCCAATTACTTCTCGCACTCGTTTGATGGCTTGACATTCCAAAGCAAAACCTGGTTCGTACTCCGGATGGTAGTAGCGACTAGCTCCCCGCCAACCAAGCATTGGATTCTCCTCCTCCGGTTCGAACTCTTGGCCCCCAATCAACTCGGCATATTCATTGGTTTTAAAGTCACTGAAACGAACAATCACTGGGTGCGGATAGTGAAGAGCAGCGATCCGAGCAATTCCCTGCGCAAGACGCTGTATAAAGTACTCTTTTTTGTCACTGAACCCCTTTGTCAGAGCAGCTATCTTGCGTTTGATAGCAGGGTTTTTCAGCTGATCGTAGTGCACAAGGGCCATTGGATGTATCTGAATGTGGTGACTGACGATAAATTCCATTCGAGCTAATCCAACCCCTTTGCTGGGTAGCTTCCACCACTTGACTGCTGCATCGGGATCAGACAAGTTGAGCTGCAAATTCACCTTGGTTTGTGGGATTTTATCCAGCTTCATCCGACGAGTCTTAAACTTCACATCCCCCTGATATACGTGCCCCTCTGCTCCCTCGGCGCAGGAGACGCTAATTTTTTGGTTCTCCTTCAGAACTTTCGTACCACTCCCAGTGCCAACGATAGCAGGGAGTCCCAATTCACGGCTCACAATCGCCGCATGAGAGGTGCGACCTCCCTGGTCTGTTACAACCGCCTGCACACTTTTCATCAGAGGAACCCAATCAGGATTCGTTGTTTCGGTGACCAAAATTGCTCCCTTAGGGACCTTTCCCACCTCTTTAGGAGAACGAACCTTCAGAACCGGTCCAGAGGCGATTTGATTGCCTACGGCCACCCCAGATAGAAGCAGTTCACCTCTCTTTATAATTTTATGGGTCTCTAGTGATAAAGATTTTGTAGAGCTAGCGTGAACAGTTTCGGGGCGCGCTTGGACGATATAAAGTTCTTTAGATAGGCCATCTTTAGCCCACTCGATATCCATCGGGCGCCCATAATGCTCTTCAATGGCAACAGCCCATCGAGCAAGAATGAGAATTTCCTCGTCGGACAGGACAAGTCGTGATTGCTCGTTAAGTGGGGTGGAAACGAGCTTTGTCTTTTTCGTTCCAGATGCGTACAGCATCTTTCGTTTTTTTGTCCCAATCTCTTTTTGGATAATGGGCTCATAACGTTTCTCTTTTAGAAGAGGCTTATAAACAATATATTCGTCGGGAGCGACCTCTCCCTGCACAATGGGCTCCCCTAGTCCCCAAGTGGCATTAATGAGAACGACGTCGGGAAAACCTGAATCGGTATCAATAGAGAACATCACCCCTGAGGCCCCCTTGTCAGAGCGAACCATTTTTTGGATGCCTGCAGATAGAGCAATGCTCAGGTGGTCATAGCCCAGTCTTTCTCGGTAGGTAAGAGCTCGATTGGTGAATGCGGACGCGATACACTTTTTGCAGGCATCTAAAACGGCTAGCTCCCCTCGGATATTGAGAAAGGTCTCATGTTGGCCTGCAAAACTAGCTTCCGGAAGGTCCTCGGCTGTAGCACTGCTTCTAACCGCAACATCTACAGCACGTTTGCCGTAGGAGCTGCTAAGATCTCTATATGCTGCAGTAATGGCATTTTTAAACGATAGAGAGAAAGTTCCTTGCAGGATCAACTTTCGAATAGAAGCCCCAGCTTGCTTTAAGGAAATCCCCCCCTTACGCCATGCCTCAATTTTTTCTGCTATCTTGGGTTGAAGTTCATTGCTGTCCAGAAAGTCCCGATAAGCATCCGATGTAGTCGCAAACCCTAGAGGAACTTTGATTCCCTGTTTCTGCATTGAGCGGAGCATTTCGGCGAGAGAGGCATTTTTACCTCCTACCTCCGCAATATCGCTAGAACTCAACTCCTCAAAAATCCGCACGTACTTCATAAAACCTCCCGTCAAAACTCAAACCCTTTCTTTAAAGCAAACCCAATTATGTAAGCTAAAAATGAGGCACTCCCTGGGGTGTGACATTCTAGTTAGAAATTCACCGCCAGCCCCTCCTGGCTTCCAGATAGATTTGAGTTCATATTAAACCTTTTCCCATGCCGTTTTGACGGCAAATCCTGGCGTCTCTTTGCCCAATAAGATTTGCCAATCT
>JBFIDQ010000006.1:0-29185 GCA_041603795.1 Chlamydiales bacterium | reverse complement strand
GCTTTTTTGCTGCTGCCGCAGCAAAAAAGCACGCACTGCACAAACTATATATTTCCGCCACAAATACTTATGCGTAAAAGGGTGCTTGAAGAGGGTACAATTTTGTTATGCCAAACCCACTGCGCGCCCTCGCATTCGCGAGTTGCACTTGCCATGGGCTAAAATCTACCCACCCGCTTTCGCGGCCTACCACACCCTTTGCATCAAATAGAATTCTTACATATTTTAGGTAATGAAAAGGGCTAGTGCCCGGTCTGCTTGCGCAACCAAAGATCATCAGTCCAAAGTAAGGCGTCTTTGCTATCAAGTTTTGACTGGTAAATTTCTACCTGACACGAAACACAGTAGCATCTATGTTTCTCTCTAACTGATCTTAATCCTTAACTTGTGGAGATGCAAAATGGTTTCGCTATTAAATAAGATGGGACGTACAGGCCAGGCCCAGAGAACCCTCGGTGGTGGCGCTGGCAGGCTAGCCAATTGGAATGGGCACCGTGTACAACAATGGCCCAACCACCGTATGCCGTTGTCACCTATGCAAGGAGGTCTTGTTGCCAATCAACGTAGGGAATTCCACGCTCCCTTTTTTTTCGCTGGGATTTTTCTTGTGGCAACAAATAATGTAAGTGTTGGTTGTTCGTTCTTGATTTTAGGAGTGATTCTGGAGAAAAAAAGCCCTGGAAATCCATAGTCGCGGGTACTCAATGTCGATAGGGAGCAATTCCCTAACGGCTACAGCAGCTGTTGTCGGCGCAGCAGCGGTTAAATTTGCGACTTCGAAGAGGCGTGAAGGACACGGCGCTGGCTGCCGTTGGAGGTCCTTTCTTGTGCTGCTGGCTTATGGCGCAATCGAATCCGTAAGGGGCAACGACTCCTACCTCGCAACTATGCCGTCTGTTCCGTTCACAACTAGAGCATCGCCAGTTTGGATCGCTTGCGTAATTCCCGGTAGGTTCACCACAGCTGGGACCCCAAGCTCTCGAATGAGGATCGAGCTGTGGCAGAAGAGGCCTCCTTGTTCGCAGACGATTGCTCCTGCGAGGTAGAGCACGGCTGACCATGCGGGATCGATTTGCGATACGACAAGGATGTCGCCTTCTGGCATTTGCAAGGCTTCTTCCAGGCTAGCCGCGACGTAGGCGCGTCCGGCGTAACTTCCTTGTGAAATTGCAAGGCCCGTAAGTATTTTGGAATCGTCTGTGGTTTCCTTCTGTGTCGCCTCAGGCGATTCAGCCAGGCATATGACGGGCACAGCAATACTGCGATGCAAGCGGTGGCGCTTGCGCCTTTCTCTTGCTTTGGCTAAGAGCATGGTGCTCTGTTCAGGGAGTGATAGGAGCTCTCGTTCATGGAGAAAGAAGACGAGCTCCTTGGAGATCTTGCTCTCCTGCGACTGCTGGAGGACTAGCTGCCGTAGGAGTCCAATCTGGCGATAGAGCACGTGCTGGCTCTTCTCGCGATAGTAAACAAGCTGCGCTTCGTCCTTTAGAAAGGGACGTAAAAGCCGGTACCACCAGTGTTTTTGTAGGAAGAAGTCCAGGAGCCTGCCCTTTCGTTTTCGCCGCCACTCCTTGTCTACTGGCGATTCATTTGCCCTCAAAGTGGTCAGTGCAAGCTGGCGGACTTTATCCGGGGTCTCCCGGAATCGCCTTGCCGAGAGATCCCAGTCGGGTTGCCCACGATCTCCCTGTCTCTTCACAAACTCCTCCCATGTCAGCTTCCTCGTACCGAGCCTGAAGAGGTCGAGGTTCGTCTCAATATTCGGATTCGTCGGTCCGAATGCGAGGGACTCATGAATCCTAATGGCCTGAGATTTATCACGGCAGAAGAGTGTGAGCATCTTGATCAGCAGTTCCTGACCCACGCCGCTTAGAATGTCTGCTTCCAGGTGAAGCGGAATATATTTTTTTAAGAGGTCCTTTTTGGCTCGCATCCAGCGTGTTGAGAAGGGTACATCGTCATGTTTCGTGAGTGACCCGAGATTCTCGAGTCTCTGATCCGCTGTCTTCAGATAGGTCCGACGTAAGCTAGGGAAACGGACGAGCGCCCGTGCCAGGCGAAACCATGTGGCGCAGCTCCACGGGGCGATTCTCCAGCCTATCGGATCGCGGGGGTCCTGTCGCTGAGTGAATCGGATATTCAGACCTAGTGAGCGGGCATAGGCCGATAGGTTGATGAAGGGTCGTGTACAGAAGAGAACGAAGCATGGGGTCTTAGTTGCCCTGTACTTAAAGCCGAACTTTCCAAAGGTTTCAGATAATGGTCCGTGTAGAGTCGTAAGGGCTTCATCGAGGAGGTCCTTGAATAGCGGTTTGGGAAATCCGAAGACTTCTCCTATCGAGAGGGAGGTGAGAAGATCCTTTGGTTCCGTTACCCCCTGCAGTTTCGCGAGTTCCGTTTTCCAGGCGATCCTTTTGTCCTCTTCATGACCTTTTCCTGTTATCGGACGCACTTGAAGAATGACAAGTTGGTTGTCCGGGGTGACTGTCCATTCGATATCAAGATCGAAACCAAACTTTTCCCGAAGCTCCCAGCACCCACGAGCAACTCGCCAAAGAAAGCCCTCGCTAGCATCAGGCTTTTCCTTGGCCAAATCGACATGTGAAAAGTGCTCACGTTGACTCGAATCGCAGCCTTCAACAATCAGGTGACAGGGGCCTGTTGTATATTCCAGAATGAGTTCTGACTGATATTCCCAGTGCGAAGTGAAGCAGACGCCACTATGAGCACCCTCAACCATGGGCTGCAGTAGGATCCCAATATGCTCGCCTTGCAGTCCCTGGTCAATTGCATAGTCCCGAGCTTGTTCAGTCACTTCGCCAATGGCGCTGACAATAGCATCGGTTCCTATACAGGCAAGTTTGGTTAAAAACTGCCCTGCAGCGGATTCCGAGCTGCCATCCTCCCACGCAGTGGAGCTTCGCACGACAAATGAGGCTGCATCCCATTTATGACACATCTCGTTGGCTAGAGCCCTCATCTGCTTGCTATCGGCCGCCGTGGTAGCGTCGCGAGAAACGGAAATGGCGTAGCCCTCAGGGGTGGTAAAGCCGTGGTGTGACGCTTGGGATAAGAAGTAGGCTTTTCGACCATAACTGGAAATCTGCTCCATGCCGACTTCAGAAAGCTCCTTGTAGTGCATCGCCTTTCACCTTTTTTGTATTGACCGAAATTCGCCAGATTGGCATAACCGGCCACTAATATAACGGAATCATGAAATTTTCATGTGCAGCAATAGCGATTGGAGAAGTGGGATTGCATCGGGTCGCCTTGACCATAGGGTGGCGCAGTTTCAATCATACCATAATATGGTGACAGCGAACTCTTCCTTGCTCTACGAGCGTGTTATCTGTGGACCAATGGACCGCACGGTGTGGGTGAAAGCTCTGTTCGAGTCAGAACCTAAAGAGATGATCATGATGGGATCCAATAACTACCTCGGCTTCGCCAATCATCCGCGTATTAAGAAAGCAATTGCTGCGGCCATGAATGAATTCGGTACGGGAGTGGCTGGTCCAGCATTGCTCAACGGAACAACTCGCCTTCACAAGGAGCTGGAAGCCACCCTTGCTGCTCTTAAGGGTCATGACGACGTCTGCCTCTTCTCGAGTGGTTACCAGGCCAATTTGGCCATCCTACAGGCTTTGATCACCAAAGACGATCTCGTGATTTACGACGAGAGTAGTCACGCCAGCTTCATTAGAGGTTTGCGTCCCTTGATGGAAAAGACGAACTGTCGACGGCCTCTTCGATTCCGTCACAACAATATGTCCCACCTACGGCAGCGCCTGCAAAATGCCGGAGAGGTTCCTAAGGGCGATGTTTTTGTGGCTGTGGAGTCCGTGTACTCCATGGAAGGTGATGTGACTGATCTGCTGGCTGTGGACGAGTTACGCCGTGAGTTTGGTTTTCAGCTTATCCTTGATGACGCGCATGGTCTGGGAGTAATGGGAGAGGGGCGTGGAAGTGAACATCAGTTCGGAGTGCATGCGGAAATCAGCATGGGCACCTTTTCGAAGTCGATGACCATGACTGGTGGCTATGTGGCAGGGAGCCACGCCCTCGTGAACTACTTGCGCTACTTTGCTGAATCGGGCGTCTTCTCAGCGAGCCTTCCCATTACCACCGTCGCTGCCGTGCTAGAGGGGCTAAAGTTGATTGAGGCGGAGCCGGAGCGCGTCCATAGACTCCACGAAAATGCTCGCTATCTTTCCAGCAGGCTGAGAGAGGTCGGATACTCGGTTGTGAGTAGCGAGTCAAGTATCCTTTCGATTCCGATTCCAAAGGAAGTGGATATCCGTCAATTTAACCTCCAGTGCCACCAGATGGGGCTCTTCATTAACTGCATCGAACCTCCCGCTGTCCCCGTGAGCAAACAATTGCTGCGCTTGAGCGTCTCGGCGGTGCATACCCGGCAGGACTTAGATCGCACGGCAGAGATTCTGGAGCAGGTGGGTCGGATACCCTTGGGGGACGCAATTTAATGGACAATCGCCTTCATTTGTCGCATCTGGTCGAGGCCTTTCCATTGATGGGTGAGGAGGCTTCTGATCCGAACAAGAAGTGGCTCTCCTACGCAGGTGGCAGCACTTCGATGTCAGCTACAAGTAGCCATGCATACAAACTCTACTCCTATTGCTATCCGCCGCTTGCCCTTGCAGCCTACATCATGATATGGAGAGGCCGTCTACTCAAACATATCCAGTTTTTTCGCGAGACGATTGAAAAGTATCCCAATGTAATCGACCTCGCCACGGGCGATGGAACGCTCACAAAGAAAGCTCTTTTTCCTATGTGGAAGAGAAAAGTCGAAAGACTTCTGGTCCTTGATATCTCTGAATCCATGCTAAGCAAGGCGATTGGCAAACTTCCTAAGAGTCAGACTCTTTTTGTTCATGGTGATGTGATGCACCTCCCGTTCCATAGTGACTCCGTGGAGTGCCTAACATGCTTTGGAGGATTCAATTCATTCGCCTCGGGTAAGGAGGCCATGAGCGAGATGGCTCGGGTCCTATCGCCGAAAGGGGTCCTACGGGGATCCGTACTATTCACCCCCAAAAGACCTTGGAAGAGGCGCGTCATTGATCGATTCATTCGATGGGGTCTACAGACGGAGCATGTCGATCGAAACAGTTTCCAGAGCTGGATTGAGCAATCTGGATTGCGGATTACGGAGTCCAAGCAATTCGGCGACGTCTTTCTCTTTGAGGTGCGTAGGGTCTGATGAAAGCAACTGTGGAGTCAGATACACTTCTCGCTCTCTGTGGTCTTGGACCCAAACTTCTGCAGCTGCCGAAGGAGCTCAATGTAGAAGAGTTTTGGAAGCTAGTCAGACGAAATGCTGTAGAGGTGCAAGTCGTCACTCAACTGCATTCCCTTAATCTACTGGACCAGATTCCAGGTGATATCCGGGAGGAGGTGCGTTCTACTTTGGAGTGGAGCCGTAAGCGAAGTGACCAATTTTCTCTGGTTCTGGACCGTGTCAAAGCAGCGGAGCTACCCATCATTCTCTTAAAGGGCGCCGCCTTTGGAGCTACCCTTTACCATGACCTTCACTACAAGCGAATGAATGATGTTGACCTCCTCATCAAGAGGGAGCATCTGCATTCATTTCTCGCTCTCATCAAGGAGCTTGGATTCCGTACGGTAGCAGAAAGTAGCGACACCATAGGGGATCATCATGTGCTGCCCTACTTTCATCCCGAGTCCAAAACGGTTCTGGGGATCCACTGGAACCTAACCTCTCAAAAGAAGCATCGGATCCCAGTTGAGTGGTTGTGGGAGTCGACTGCAACCTGTTGGTACAACGGCAGGCCTTCCCTTGTTATGAACAGCGAGATGAATCTCCTTCACCTTTGCATCCATCTACCCTTACTCAAAACGGGCGTTAGAGAGCTCGCAGATGTGTGTCATTTAGTCGATGGCAAGCAGATCGACTGGAAACGCTTCTTTCATATGGCTAGGCAAGTGGGCGCTGAGGAGCAGGTCTATCGCGTGTTGACCTTGGCCAATGCGCTCTTTCCTTCCGACCGGAGTGCAATTGTACCCTCTGACTTCATTGACAAATCGAGTCGCTTCGTCAGGAGAGAAACAGAGGGTCGTGCCGAGGCTCTTTTGGAGTCACGGTCGACAGTTGTCACCACCATCGAACGTTGGTTTTTGCTCTACAAACTAACCCCTAATCGCTCGGAGCGCTCCCTAGCCTTTCGGCAGATATGGGCCAATCTACTTTCGCGGAAGCGCCTACTCTTCGGTGGCTTTTCCTCCCTTCCCCCACTGCCCCTTTTACGAGTCCTTTCAATTGAACACGGAGGCAGGAAGGTGATCAAAGGCCTGCTGGGTCTGACGCTACACCATGCATTGCAATGCGTGCTGCCACGGGGAGAGGAGCGGCCGGGGCTTTTGGAGGACGACACCTATCAACTATTTTGGAGTCTGGAGTGAGCATGGAAACAACTAAGATTGGGAGTCGACTCTTAGATGGGAATAGCTGGGGGCAGAAGGCGAGCCGGCTTGCGATCGTGAACGGACTCGGATTCACGACTCCTTCGTCCTGGGCACTATCGTGCGATGACTTACTTACGTTCCTTCGGCTCTCTAACCTGCAGCATATGGCGCGCTATGCGGATCGCTGTCAGGAGGCATATGAAGAGACTCTATTGCGCCTTCGCTGTCAAGTGGAGGCTCAAGAGGTCTCTGAGGTGCTGTTGGCATTGCTGGAGGGGTGCATCCAGGAGGAACCGCACGCGAAGCAGTGGATCATTCGCTCCAATCACAGCGGTGAAGATGGTCATGATCACTCCTTTGCGGGGGTTTTTCACTCCACTGTCGTATCGGCTTCCGTCGAAGCAATGGTGACGGCGATCAAGGAGGTGGCCATGCAGGCCTACTCGTGGTCCGTACAAATGCAGATCCTCCAAGCTGGAATCGACCCGCTACGATTTCGCCCGGGTATTCTTATCCAGCCGTTTGTACAGGCAGCATGTTCGGGCGTCTACTTCAGTCGGAATCCGAACAATCCATGGATGGGCGAGGCTCTCTGCGAATGGACTGCTGGCGGGGCCAAGGAGTTGGTGGAGGGGGAGGTGAGCGGAAACCAAACGATTCTAAGAGCGGACCGTTTGCCAGAGGAGAAACCCCTCGACCAGGTGGCGCTTGAGGGGCGTCGAATTGCAAAAGCCTTGGACTGTGCAGTCGATTGCGAATGGGTGTGGGACGGCAAAACCTTGTTTTGGGTACAGGCGCGGCCAATTGCTGATCAAAAGACGAAGCTGGCGAATCGACTCAACCCTTCCGACGTGTTGAGTAGAGCCGATATGAAGGAACGCTTTCCGGAGCCGCTATCACGCATGGGATGGTCCGTACTAGACAAAATCATCGCCGCCAATTTGCGCTCGCTAGAGGGAGTTTTCGGTCTGGTGGTTCCCGACACCGATCAGCTTGTAGTGAATCTTTCTGGAACGATCTATAGCAACAGAGAATTCTTTCAGCTAAAGGGGGTCAAGTGGAAGAAGCGCTACGCTGCCAGACTCCTACGGCCTTTACGTCTCTTCTCTATTGCACGTGACTTTCTTAGGCATCGCAATCGCAAGGTCCTCACTCTTCGTCTAAAGGATCTCTATCTAGAGCGCCCTTTAGCGTCTATTTGTGGTCAGTGGAAGGAGGCGGAGCGACTTGCTGATCTTGAACGGATTGCATCGCTTGCCAATGGAAGCGACAAAGAACTTGCGGAGGCGTTCTCGCAGTTGGAGTCATTTAGTCAGGTTATATTTTCCAATGACATGGCGACCTTTGTTCTGAGGGAGGCGTATTACAGTGCCTTTAAGGATATTCTCGGATCAGACGCGGCGGTACAGCAGCTCCTCAATGGGGAGCGTAAGATCAACCAGGAGCTCTACAGCGACTGCGAAGCGCTGAAGAGGCTGCTACCAAGTGAACAAAATCCTCAGTTCTTCGTGAGCTTGGAGGAGGGTCACATCGCTCTAGATTTGTTGGATGATCGTCAGAGGCTGGCTTGGGATGGCTTCATGAGGCGATGGGGGACGATGAACGACAGCTGGGATGTGATGAAGCCGTCGTGGCAGGAGGATCCGCGCAGACTTCATGCGTTCTTCTCCATGGAAATGGTCAGCCGACCTGCTGCCTCTAAACAAGCAGGCGAGGCAGATGCTTGTCTAGAACGATATGGACTAAAAGCGCTCTTCTCAAAACTTGTGGATGTGGTCAAAACAGACGACGAAGAGCACTACTTTGGGGCGCATATTCTCTCCCTAGCGCGCCGGTTGATCGTCGAGGCGGGAATGAAATTGACCCAAAAAGGTGTGCTGACGAGTCCGGATCAGGTGTTTGGGCTGACCGTCAACGAAGCAAGAACACTCCTAGTGGAAACACCGAAGCAAAGCTTCGCTCCATATGCAGCAGCCCACCTACAGGCCATGGTGAGAGCCCAGTCGCAAACTCAGCCGGAGGTGTTGAACCGACCCGAGACGTTAGACCCTAAATCCTCTGAGTGCTTGGGAACGCCGGTGAGCGCGGGACGTGTGGAGGGGACGCTTCGCTTGGTCCTTTCTACGGAGGACCTCAAACAGATTGATCCCGATACGATTTTGGCGCTGATTAGTCCCAATCCAGCCTACATCCCTCTTTTTGGACAGATCAAGGGACTCGTCTGCGAGACGGGGGGACTACTCTCCCACAGTTTTGTGGTGGCACGCGAGATCATGCTTCCTGCGGTGACGCAGGTGAAGGGACTCGCTACACGCTTCCGTAGTGGAGATCGAGTGGTCATAGACGGAGCAACGGGTCAGATTGAGAGGGTTGAATAATGAGGACGATGCGTGTTGGAATCACCGGACCAGATGGGTGCGGCAAGACAGCGGTTGTGAAGGCTTGCCTCCTGCGCTTTCAGGAGCTTGGAATCGAAGCCAGTTGCGTGTCAATTTGGGACGCTTTGGGTACGCAAGAGCAATTTCGTTCAAAGGGGGAAATTCTACAGTACCTCATGGGCCTCCAAGGGTGGGCACGCGTACACTTTCTCCAGCACGGCCTTGCGATCCTTTCACAGCTCATTGAAGCGTCCACTAGTGAACTGCTTCTAGTCGATGCCTACTGGTACAAATACTACCTTGCGGAGGCTCTGCATCAGCCAGACCTTCACATACAGGAGTCGCTTTTTATGCACCTTGCAGAGCTCCAGCAAACCATCTACCTGGATACTTCCTTAGAGGTGATCACAAGGAGAAAGATGCGCTTTAGCTCGTATGAGTGTGGGGGGCATACGCCATGTCGCGATCGTTTTGTGCGTTTTCAGAAGGGTCTGCATCAGAGGTGGGGCCATTTTGTAGCGGAGCACTCGGATTGGCAAACAGTGAATGGTGAGGGTTCGCCAGAAGAGATTTCTCAGCAGATCTGCGATGAGCTCATGGTCTATGCGTAAGGTAGCTTTACTCATCAATAGGGGGGCTCGACTCAATCGCCACCGTTCGTTTTTGGCTGAACTGCCTGCATTCCTACGATCGCGTGGATTGGATCCGGTACTATCGACGGCTCTGGATGGGAAGGTGGCCTTTCCTGAGCAAGCCGAACGTTTTGTTCAGGACGCGATCGAGAAAAACGGAGTCGATACCCTAGTAGCGGTAGGAGGCGACGGTACGGCGAATCTGCTTGCCTTTGGAATCGCTGCTCACGAACGCGGCCGGGAGATTTGTATGGGGGCGATAGGAACGGGGTCATCTAACGACTTCCATAAGCCCTACACGACTATGATTCGTGGGATTCCATATCGACTCGACTTCGATCACAAAATTGAGACGGACCTCTTTCAAGTAGAAACGGGGGAAGGATGTTACGGGTTCCTTAATGGATTTGGAATCGGATTCGTGGCCGAAGGGAACTGGCGTTTCAATCATGCTTCGTGGTTACTGCGAGTCCTAAAACGGGTCAATGTCACCGCCGCAATTGCCTATGCCGCGGTGACGCAATTGTTTGGAGTAAATGCAACTCAGATAGCTCTTCAGGTGGACGACACGAAGAGCGTGGAGCTTTCAGTCTGCAACCTGAACCTTGTTAAAAACCCTCACATCTCTGGCTCATTTCGCTATGAGAAGCTTGTCGCGTGTGATGACGGCTCCCTAGGCTTGCATTGGATAGGGGCTTGTTCAACTGCATCCCAACTCAAAATCATGGTGAACCTGCTTCGTGGACGTTTTATCGGACAAAAAGGAACCCACACGGACCGAGCAAGTCGGGTGGTGCTGCAGGGGAAGGAGGCGTTTTGTTTCGAAGTCGACGGTGAGGTGTACAGGACACGTAGAGCAGAAGTATCACTGCTTCCGTGGAGGCTTCAGCTTGCTACCTAAGGAAGACATGGCATGAAAAAATTTCAAGGACTCAACTACACCCTTGCCAATGAAGATACTGCATTGGAGCTTGCTGTGATGCCGAAAGGCGCCCAGCACATTCTCGCCGTTGGAGGTAGCGGTAGTCGAGTCATTCCACTTCTGGCCAATGGCCCTAAGGAAGTGACCATTGTCGATCTGTCCCGGCAACAATTGCTTCTGGTGAAGTTGCGACTCGCTGCTCTACAGGAGTTCACTCACAGCGAATATCTCGCCTTTTTCGGACTCTATCCGTCAGAAAATCACGATACGCGCAAGGCGTTATTCGGACGTCTGTCGCTAGACCAAGATGCTGAGGAATATTTCCAGGGCCTGTTTCGTAAGCTGAATTGGAACTCTTTACTCTATGCGGGAAGCTGGGAAAAACGACATGCAAGGCTGTCGAAGTTAGTGAGCTTGGTCATGGGAGAATCGGTACGTCGACTTTTTGCCTTCGAAACAGACGAGCAGTATCAACGCTATCTCAGGAACAATTTCCCAGGGAGACGTCTCAATGCGCTACTCAGAGGCTTGGGAGCTTTACTTGATCTGTTTGGGCGAATGTGTCCGAACAGCATGCCCAACTCGAACGTGACCGAGAGCTTCGCAGAGGAACACCTGCGAATTGTGAATACGCTGCTAGCTCGAGGCGATGTTCGAAACAATTTCTTTTTGCAGATGATGCTTCTTGGAAGGGTTGAGTTTGAGGAGGGACTTCCTCTGGAATTCGATGAGAGGGTCTTTGCGCGGGCCAAAAGCAAGGTGACTGAAACCACGTTTCATTTTGTCCGAGGCGATGTTGAGAGCTGTATTCGGAATTCCAAGCGGCCCCTCGATTTCCTATCGCTGTCAAATGTCGCTTCTTATTTCTCAGTGGAAAAGGAACGCCACTTTTTACAGACCATCCGACCTTATTTACGTGCTGGAGCAGGTATTGTAAGCAGGCAGTACAGGCGAAATCCGGACGCCAATGAAGATAGGTCTGGATACGCCCTGGTTAACGAGAGTTATAAGGTCGCAATCGAATCCGAGAAAACGCAAATCTACAACACCTATATCTATCAGAAGTTGTGACCTGTTTGGTCACGACATCAAAACCTGTCGAAGGTGTTCGCAGTTGGAATCCCCGCAGGTACAACCGACCTGATCGCCGAGGCAGACGGTGTATTCTTCGCTGTCATTAATTGGATTGGTTACTTTGTACAGCTGCTTACTGACTTCCTTGACGTCCCAGTCACGAAACGTGAGTTCTGCGTCCGTTACGATTTCTTCTGTCTTTTCCTCTTGGCGCTCCTCTTGGCGGATTGCTCGAGAAATCTGGCAGTGGGGACAGTTGCAGTGGGGCTCTGCTTTTGGAATGGACTCCACGTCGTCAGGTGCAACCACGCGTGCAACACCAGCAATTTTCTCCAGAATTTCCTTTGGCATATCGGGTGCGCTCATCTGATTGGAGTCGTGTTGCATGAAACTGCTCATCTCCTCAAGGCCGCCAATGCCCAAACGAAATGCAGAAGATCCGGTTTGTGGTAGTCCAGGAAAAGGAAAAGATGCGCCCTGTTGTACAGAAGTTGAAGGTTCGAGTAGATCAGACTCATTTTCTAGATGTTTTTCGTAAGCTGCAAAGATTTGCGCAATCGCCTGGTTATCGAGACCTGGAAGTGCGATTCGTTGTCCGTCTAGAAGGGCAACTACAATGCACTCTCCTTCCAGTTGGACGGATGAGATGTTTTCCCATGGAGTGATGAGGTGAGGGGGGATGCTTAGAACTCGCTTGCTAATTTTCATCGATTAACTCCTTGGCGTTTAGTATTATGACGCGATCATATCGGATTTGAGGGTTTAGGTCAATCATTTTTTAGCAAAAGATTGGTAAGAGTGCTAGTTTTGATGAGATTGCTGCTGATCATTGCCGTTTTATTGGAGGTGCGCTATGCCTTTCTCTTTAACACGAAAGAGGTGTTCTATGTCGGCAACCCCCTCAACTCAGTCTCAGCAACCCAGGAGCTCCAAAGTGGCGCGAAAGGCTTTTGTCATCGATACCAATGTACTGCTTCATGATCCGGAAGCCTTGGAGAAATTTGACCAGAACGACGTTGTGTTGTCCCTTACCGTCTTGGAGGAGCTCGACAATATGAAGCGCCTTCCAAATGATCTCGGCCGCAATGCGCGCGCAGTGGTGCGTTTTCTGGATGCGCTGAAGTGGAAGGGGACAGGGGATTGGCAGCAGGGAGTAGAGCTCGAGAATGGAACAAAACTGATTTTCTTTATGGATGGCAAGTCGGCGGAAGATTTTTCCCTCCCTCCCAACGTCAATAGTCACAAGATCATTCGTGCAGCCTATGCGCTCAAACAGCAAGGTGAAAACGTTGTCTTTGTCTCAAAGGACTTTGGCAGTCGTCTTAAAGCGGAGGCGATCGGACTCGAAGCGGAGGATTACGAAAATCTAAAGGCGTCCTTCGATACGATTTATCGAGGTGTTGTGCGAACCGAAGTAAGTAAGCACGACATTGATACATTTTACAAAGATGGCCGTTTTCCTATTCCCAAGGTGACCTGCCGCGACAACGAGTACTTCGTCCTTAGCTCCCCAGAGAATTCAACAGCCATTGGCAAGGTAAATAAAAAGGAGGGTGTGCTCGAGCCCCTTCTTCCAGTTGGTGACCTGTGGGGGATCAAGCCACGCAATGTGGAGCAGCAGTGCGCACTTGACCTGCTTCTTCGTGACGACATCAACCTGGTTACCTTAGTCGGACAGGCGGGAACGGGAAAGACGCTGCTGGCTTTAGCAACGGCGCTTCATAAGGTCTTTGACGAAGGGGTTTATTCCAGAATCCTAGTGAGTCGTCCGGTGATTCCCGTTGGGCGCGACATCGGATTCCTTCCAGGAACCAAAGAAGAAAAGTTACAGAATTGGATGCAGCCCATATTCGACAACCTCGCGTTTATCTGCGACTCTTCCGAAAAAGAGCCCAATGAGACCCTGCGTTGGGTCATGGAGAGTAACAAACTTGAAATGGAGGCGGTTACCTACATTCGTGGCCGCTCCCTACCGAAGATGTTCATCATCATCGACGAGGCGCAGAACCTCACTCCGCACGAAGTGAAGACGATCATTTCTCGCGCTGGTGAAGGAACTAAGGTGGTTCTAGCTGGGGATCCCTTCCAGATCGATAATCCTTATCTCGACCAAGATTCAAACGGTCTCACCGTGAGCATCGATAAGTTTCAGGACAGCCCAATATTCGGACATGTCTTCCTCAATACAACGGAGCGCTCGCAGCTAGCAGCCGAGGCTGCAAGGGTTTTGTAGCGATTTAAGGTATAGCTGAATGCCCGCCCGACTGGGCTATTAGACAAAATGAGGTCGAACAGCAAGCTGTTCGACCTCGACAAGGAGCATAAAGGTTAGTTAACTGTGTTCTTTCTGTCTTTCAATTAAATAGTATCATATTGAATCATTGTATGTCAAGAAGTCGAGACAATAAAGTGTTTTGTTTTGCGTAGTTTTCGGATTGTTATAGATTTATACAATAGCATCTAAATTATTAAAAATTCAGATGCTGGATCCGCCTTGAGTGCAGAGCGGCTGCCTGACCTCTGGGTGGACGCTCGAAGTATAACGATTCGCCGGCGCTGCTCCCGCAGCCGGAGGTCATCATCCCAAAGCAAGGCGTCTTTGCTACTCAACACCTGCTACGGCTTTCTCTATGCGCTGAAGAATATCCTCTGTGAGCTTGGCCTTTACCTCTGAGGACTTTAGGTTCTCGGCTAGTTGCTCGCTGGTAGTTGCGCCAGTGATTACGGTGCTGACACGTGGATTATTCAGGCACCAGGCGATGGATAGCTGAGCGAGGGTGCAGTCAAGTTCTTCTGCGATGGGGCGGAGCCGTTCCACGGCGGCAATGCGCTCTTCCGTTACGGCCTGCTGCAACCAGCCTTCGGAATCGAGTCGACTCCCCTTAGGCACGCCGCGATTGTATTTCCCACTTAGGACGCCGTTGGCGAGAGGTGACCAGGTTGTTGTGCCAAGTCCATACTTGTCGTACATCGAAAACAATTCCGTCTCGACCTTATGGCGGTGAAAGAGATTGTACTCGGGCTGCTCCATGCTTGGTGGAACGGCGCGAAGTTCGCGGGCAATGAGGTGCGCTTGTTCAATCTGTGGGGCGCTCCACTCGGAGGTGCCCCAGTAGAAGGCATAGCCTTGCTGCACGAGATGGTCCATGGCCCGTACGGTCTCTTCTTCTGGGGTCTCTGGGTCCGGGCGGTGACAGAATAGTAGATCGACGTACTCGAGGTTGAGTCGCTTTAGAGACGCTTTGGTGCCCTCCACGAGGTGTTTCCAGGAGAGGCCCGTGTCATTAGGGCCCTCTCCACCCCAGAAAATCTTTGTGGAGATCACAAGGTCCGAGCGTTTGAAATCGCCTACAATCTGACCCATGATCTCTTCGGCATATCCCCCAGCATACGCCTCTGCATTGTCGAAGAAGTTGACCCCTGCATCGAATGCCTGATGCATGAGTTTACGTGCTTGCTCGACTTCAATTTGTTTGCCGAAGGTGATCCATGAACCAAACGATAGTTCGCTTACTTGGATTCCAGCACCCCCCAAACGATTGTATTGCATGCTCTTCTCCTACTTTGGTGGCAGTGTAGCAAATTGGGTTATTAAATCTTATTTCGCTTATCTTGAGGTTATGAATGCTGCCCAATGGACCATGACCCTTGCCCTTGTGCTTCTCCTTTCCTGGCTTGCACCAGGAGTCGGGGTTGCGATCGCGCAGTTTCCGGTCGTCTCTTTTGGCGTGGCCGCCATTTTTCTTATGGCAGGAATTCGCTTGCCATTTGCCACGTTCAAACTAGGACTGATCCAATGGCGCTTTCATCTCGCCACGCAGCTCACCATTTTTGCCGTCATGCCGCTTCTCTGCTGGCTCCTCGCTCAGTTTTTTGAGGGTTCGCCATATCGCGACGGGATCATACTGTTGGGCTGTTTGCCGACGACGATTTCTTCCTGTGTGGTGCTGACCGGTATGATGCGTGGTGATGAGTGGCTCGCGCTCGTTTCTGCAATGATCAGCAACCTCCTCGCAGTCTTTATTTCTCCCTTGTTGGTGTATTTATTCCTCGACCTGTCGACCGTGCCCACTCTTGATCCTCTCCCTGTAATCCAGGGACTCCTTCTCGTTGTTCTCGCTCCGTTTGCTCTGGGACAGATCATTAGTTTTTTCATTACGACCTCGGTTTCATTCGGAATAAAAACCCTCAAGCTCAGTGCCTCGATCATATTCTTTATCCTGTACTTGGCCCTTTGCCAATGCTTCGCGTCTCAGCCCGAGCCCCTCGGAGAGATGGCAGGAACGTTTCTCATTTTCTACATGTTGGTCGTGTTTTTCTTTGCGGCTGTGCTGAAGGGCATCTTGCCTCGAGCGGAGGGACGTGCCTTTATGTTTGTGGGGTCGCAAAAGAGCATTGCAGTAGGGATTCCCCTTATTGCCCTGTTGGACCTGCCCAACCCGGAACATCTCCTCGTGCCCTTAATTTGCTACCACTATGTGCAGTTGTTACTTCCAGGCATTGCGCTTTGGGGCCGTAACTTTCGATAAAGTATCTCGGCATCCTTGGCGCTGATTCCAGGGGCGGCGAGTAGCTCCTCAAGGGTGGCAGCTTTGATCTTTTTGAGGCTTCCGAAATGGGAGAGGAGGCGTTTTTTCTTTACCGGACCTATTCCCGGAATCTGATCCAATTCCGAGGTGAGGAGTCCCTTGCTACGGCGCTTGCGATGGAAGGTAATGGCAAAGCGGTGTGCTTCATCGCGAATATTCTGAAGCATAAAGAGGATGGGGGAGTTTTTAGGAAGAAGCATGGGATCTTTTAGGTTGGGAAGAAAAATCCTTTCTGCCCGCATGCCCTTGTCGTGTCGGCTCTCCTCCTTTGCCAAGCTGAGTACATCTACTCCCGTTACATTGAGCTCCTGCAACACCTTTAGGGCTATGTTGAGCTGACCTTTTCCGCCGTCGACGATAAGGAGATCGGGAAGAAGTTGTTCTTTGCGCGCGAAGCGTCGAGAAAGAACCTCGTACATCGCCGTGTAGTCATCAGGAACTTCGGTGGTCCGCACCTTGTATTTGCGGTAGCCACTGCTCTCCTTCTTTCCGTCCGTGAACGTTACGATGGACGCTACGGGATCGCTACCGGAGATGTTGGAGGTGTCACAGCACTCCATGCGCCGCGGGAAGTTTGAAAGCCTCAGTTTTTGCTGCATCTGAATGAGTGTTCGCTCGCGTATCGCACCTTCATCACGCTCGCGCCTGTGGCTCGCCTCTGCATTTTCTGCAGCCATCGCCACCATCTGTTTTTTCTCCCCCTTCTGAGGGGTGCGAAGGTGCACGCGGTGTGGTTGCTCTTCACTCAACAAGGCCTCAAGTTCCTTTTGTGAGGGAATGTTACATGGCAATAGGATCTCATGAGGAAGAGGTCGAATGCCATGGTAGGCTTGAAGTACGAAAGTATCGAGGAGCTCCGCATCGTCGGATAGGACTTGTTCAAATGAGTGATTCCGACTCCCCACGAGCTTGCCCTTGCGGTAGAACATTTGGGTAACAACGATCTCATCGCCGTGGCGGTAGAGTCCGATAGTGTCGCAGTCGATTCCAGTAACCTTTACCACCTTTTGGCTCTCCGTGGTCGTTTCAATCTGACGGATCACTTTTAAAATTTCTCCAGCGCGTTCGAAATCCATTGCCTCCGAGGCGCGTTCCATCTCACCGGTAAGTGCCTTTATGATGTTGCCCTCCCTTCCTTTAAGGAAGCTACGCACGCGGTCGATGAGCGCCGAGTACTCCTCTTCGCTCGCCTTTCCCACGCACGGGGCGCAGCAGCGCTTCATGTCGTAATAGAGGCAGGGGCGCGTTCTTCTCGCGAATTCCTGGTCAGAGCAGCGTCTAAGTGGGAAAATACGTTGGAGTAGATCGAGTGTTTGTCGCGCAGCGTATGCGCTCGTATAGGGGCCAAAATAGCGCCCTTCTTCATCCGGCTTATTCTTGTAGCGGATCAATTTAAGAAGGGGAAAGTCGTGCTTGCTGACCATCAAGCTGATGTAGCTTTTGTCGTCTTTCAGACAAGCGTTGTACTTCGGCCAGTGCTTTTTGATGAGCGTGTTTTCTAAGAGGAGAGCCTCTTTTTCTGATCCAACTACTATCGTTTCGATCGAAACCACTTGCTTGATTAGGTGCGGAATCATCGCACGGCCATCGCCACCGCGAAAGTATTGCCTGACCCTTGAGCGAATGTTTATCGCCTTTCCAACGTAGAGCACTTTGCCGCTCTTGTTCTTCATCAGGTAGACACCAGGTCCGGTGGGGAAGGATTTGAGCTGGTTCGTGTCGAAAGGGGTGCTAGAGGATCCCTTCGTGTCGATTTTGCTTGGCATCGCTTTTGATCCTTAGCGGGCAGGCTAGTAGAGAAGTGACTTTTTGATCCTCTGGCTTCCGGTAGCCATCGACACCGAACTCGATATCTTCAGAGTTCGGATTGATTTTGAAGCTACCAAAGAGGCGGTCCCATATGGAAAGGAGGGAGGTATAGTTGCTGTTGAGTTCTTTGGGGTCGCGACTATGATGCACCTTGTGCATCTCCGGAGTGGCAATGAAAATCCGTAGGATGCGGTCGAGTCCCTTAGTCACACCAATATTGGCGTGATGAAACTGCACATTGGCAAAGAGGATGAGGTCAAATAACGCGAGTTCCCATAGTTGCGCACCGAATGCCGCTAGGAGTGGGATGCGGAGGAGGGAAGAAATGCTCATCTCCCCGAAATGAAAGCGGTACGCCGTCGTGACGTCCATTTCGGTATCGGTATGATGCACCTGGTGGAAACGCCAGAGGAAGAAAACTTCGTGATTCCATTTGTGCCACCAGTAGGTCCAAAAATCGAAAAGAAGAATGGCGCCAATGGCGTGACCCCAGGTGGAGAGGTCAAAAATGTTGAGGAGTCCGAACTGGCTAGTGGTAGTCCATTCAGTTACCCATACCCATGCGCCGACAAAGAGGAGGCGCTGAATCGTCAGATTGATCACGGCCATTAATATATTACGTCCAGCGTGGAGAGCCCGTGGGGCTCGCCGAGCTTTAAAGGCGATGTAGGGGCCGATCGTTTCCCACAAGGTCAATAGGACGAAGAGTCCAACCGTGAGTAAAGTTTGATAACCGCGTACGTCTGAAAGGAGGTCGGATGTTGGCATGGAGCTATCGTCTCATGAGTGGTGAATTTGGGTAAACCTTGGATGGTTTTTCTGGGGAAAGGACTGATTGTCATTTTCCTTGATTTCTCGTAGTGACACTACGAGTTTTCGTCAATAAATGCTTAATTCCTACCAAGTTTTCTTGATTTTTAGCAGTGCTACTGCTATTATTAACAAAAAGTGATGAGGTGGCTGTGGCTACTGCCTATTTAAAGCGGTTTGCGGAGAGGAGATTGAGGCGTTTTGTTGAGCACTTCGCCTGCGTCGTGGTCACGGGGGCTCGGCAGATCGGGAAGAGCACACTGCTGCAGCATACTTTTCCCGAGTACGACTGCGTTGTGTTTGATCCAATCATTGAAATCGAGAATTCTCGACGCGACCCGGAGCTGTTTCTGCGTAACCATCCTGCTCCACTTATTTTGGATGAAATCCAATATGTCCCGGAGTTGGTTCCGGTTCTGAAGCGACTGATCGATAAGGATAAACGTCCAGGCCGCTATATCCTTACGGGTTCCCAACAGTGGGGCGTTATTAAAGGGTTAAGTGAGAGTCTCGCCGGTCGTGCTGTGTTTTTAGATTTGCACTCACTCTCGCTAGCAGAAATTTCGCAGCAGGAAAGTTCACAAGGGTGGTTGTCGCGGCTTTTGGATCAGCCAGAGGTTTTTTTAAGTACGCCACAAAGAAGGGTAACAAGTGAGATTACTCTGTTTGAACAGCTTTGGCGAGGCTTCTTGCCGGAGGCGCAGGTGCTACCAATAGACCTCGTTCGAGATTTTCAATCTTCCTACCAGCGCACTTACATTGAAAGAGACATTCGCCTTCTGGCAGGACTCAAAGAAATGCACTTGTTCTCACGTTTTGTTGGTCTATGTGCGGCTTTGACGGCTCAGGAGGTGAACTACTCTCAGCTTGGTCGGGAGATCGGAGTCTCGCCTAACACAGCTAGAGACTGGCTGCACCTTTTGCGAAGCACATTCCAGTGGTTCGAGATTCAAGCATTTTCGCAGAATTTGGTGAAAGGTGTTAGTGGCAAGTCGAAGGGCTATGTAGCGGACACGGGGCAGATTTGTTTTTCGCAGGCGCTATCTACTCCCACTACAATTGGAGGACATCCTCTATCTGGGGCGTTGTTTGAAACGGCAGTTGTAAATGAGGTTGTGAAGCAATGCGGATTGATGGACTCGCCTCCCAATCTGTTTCACTGGCGACGTCATTCTGGCCCGGAATGTGATCTCGTTTTGGAGCGTGATGGTCAGTATTTGCCTATAGAAATTAAATTGAGGAGTCGTCCAACGCGACAGGCGGCGAGGGGGTTGGCGGCTTTTAGGAAGCATCACCCCAGCCTTAAGGCTCCCCGTGGCGTTGTGATTGCTCCGTCTGAAAGTGTCTACCCAATCAGCGATCATGATTGGGTGATCCCCTGGGATCTGGTATAATCCTGCCTACGCGCTTTCCAACATCGCGAGTTGTCCGCAGGCTGCTGCGATGTCGTCGCCTTTGGTGTAGCGGCAGGTGTTGACCACGCCACGCTTCTGTAGGATGTCGCGAAAGCGGCGGATGGCGTTGTTGCTCGGACGTTGGAGTTTGACTCCTTCGACGTGGTTGTAGGGGATTAGATTCACACTACACTGGCGTCCCTTGACAAGGGTGGCGAGTTCCTCGGCGTGTTCTGGCTCGACATTGATTCCGTCAATAAGGATGTACTCGTACGTGATGTCGCGTTTTGTTGCCCTGGCATATTTGTCCATGGCTGCGAGGATATCCTTTATCGCGTAGGTCCGTGCATAAGGGATGATTTTCTTTCGAACATGGTCGTTGGGAGCGTGAAGGGAGAGCACAAGGTTTACCTTCAGCTCTTCCTCGCTCATCCGCTCAATTCCTTCCACAACTCCCACCGTGGACACCGTAATGCGCCGCTGACCAAGTCCCATGAGATCCGGACTCGTAATGAGCCGAATTGTGCGGAGCACGTTATCTGTGTTGCGAAGGGGTTCACCCATTCCCATAAAGACAACGTTTGTGATCTTCTCATCACGTTGGCGGAGCCAGTTTTGGATCAAAATAAGCTGCTCTACAATTTCCCCGGCTTCTAGATTGCGAAAAAAGCCCTGTTGGCCAGAGGCGCAAAAGGCACAGCGGGCGGGACACCCTACTTGTGAGGAGACGCAAACCGTTCGGCGTTCGCCGGATGAAATGAGAACTGACTCGACAAAGCGGCCCTCTGGCAGCTCCCATAGAAATTTAATCGTTTCGCCGTCGCCGGAGTCCGTGGTGCGACGTAATTTGAGCACCGGCAAGGTAAAGGAGCTAGCTAGCTTCTCCCGAAGAGCCTTGCTGAGATTGCTCATCTCGTTGAAGTCGACAGCACCCTTTTGATAGATCCAATCCAAGACCTGTTTCGCGCGAAATGGAGCCTCATTTTGCTCAGCGCACCACTGTTTCAATTCTTTAGGAAAGAGACCGGTAATGATGCGCATAGGTTTTACTTGTTTTATTATAAAGAGTTTACATTGTACAGTGGCCTATGTTTTTTTGCAATGAACAATAAAATATTAAATATGTTAAAATAATGGTATATGTCTGCAATAGGAGTTGATATGCCAGTAAATAAAGTAGGTGGAGTTCCCGAAGGATGGAAAACTCCCAAGCCGCAACCAAAGGCGACGCCTTCCCAAAGGAAGATGAACAAGCTTGCTGCTAAGAGCGGGATAGCTCCAGCTGTTTCTAAAGCTCCCATATACTCGCGTACGAAAGGGAGGTTGCGAGAGGCTGTAGGCCGAACAAAGGTAACCAAAGAGTACCGCGAGGCGCTTACAGGCGACCTACAGAAGCTGAAAGGTCAGGTTTTAAAGGATCATAAGGCGTTGCAGTCGAAATTTGAGAAACAGAAAACTTCTCGCTTTGCTAAGACACACAGATTGAAGAAGGGGGATCTCCCTTTCGGACCAAGAAAAGGGCAACTTCGCCGTAAAGCGGAGGCCCTTGGGAGAAAATTGGGCCTTCTGGAAGAATTGGACGTGAAGGAGTATAGGCAGGCGTTGGTGGCAGGGATTGTTTCCAACGATAGTCCAAGGGCAGCATTGAAAGAAGCTGAAGGCCAGCTTTTAGCCCGTGAAACTACACTGATAGAAGAGAAAGTTTCTCCAGAAGAGACCAAGACCCTGAAGGGACAGATCAAAGTCTTAAACGCTGAAATCAAAAATATCGAGAAGTCCAAGGCCTATAAAACGGAGGTCAAGCGCGACGAAATGGCAGAGGTGTTGAGTCGGGTTACAGCGCAATTGGAAGCGATTGGCAAGGCGGGCACTTTCAACGCAGTTGAGAGTGCTTTGCGCTCTGATGCAGCTGCCAGTGCGCCTGGCAAACTGAAAGGCAGAGCCAAGAAGCGCATGGGAAAGTTAAGTGGCGCCGTTAAGAAAGCGCAGGCTGTGACCGAAAAGACGTTTGCCCATATGTCAAAGATCAATCGCACGGCTCGCTTAAAGAAGGCCAAGGCAGATTTCACAAAAAAGCGGTTTATTTTCTTTACGTCTCCTAAGTCAGGTTTGGCGAAAGTGGTTCTATCCAAGCTGGAGCGAGAGGAAGTGGCTGATAGGAGCTTGACCTATTGGAATTCAAAGGTGCCGAAGTTGGAGGCTAGTTTGGCAAAACAAGAAGAGGGCTCGCTGGCGCATTTTTTCTATGAGAATCTTCTTAAAGATGCTAACGACCAGCGTGAGGGATTTGAGAAAGAGCTGAAAACTTTGCGTAGCGACATAGAGAGAGATCGCACTAAAGCCGCAGGGGGCTAGCAATCACTCTGTCGGAAGGTCACACTGAAAATCAATGACCGTGCGGAAGCCTACCGTCGGGTAGGTATGCGTAGGGTCATTTGCGTTGCGGTAGGAAACCATGCAATGGGATCCGTCATACATCCAGGCGCCGCCGCGGACGACGCGGTACTGCTCGCCAAAATGAGGACTTCCCTGATGATTGCCTGGATAGGCATCGTACCAGCTTGAGGTCCACTCCCACACATTTCCTGCCATGTCATACAATCCGTAGCCATTTGCCTGGTAGGACATGATTGCGGTGGTTGCTTCGGTCGAGTAATTGGCTTGGACGCGACTGATGGTATCGCCCCAGGGGAACTTGACATTGGCGAGTCCGCCACGGGCGGCTTGCTCCCACTCTTGTTCCGTGGGGAGCCGCCGACCCGCCCATTCACAGTAGGCAAGGGCGTCCTCGTGCGCAATTTGGGTCACCGGATGGTCATCGAAGTCATCTGGAAGAGTCTGTCCCATCGGATTGCGCCAGTTAATGCCAGGGATGAGGCGCCACTCCCCACTGATCCAGATGGGGGCTCCCTCACTGCGCTCCGGTAGAGTGAGGTAGTTCGTCTCCTCAACAAACTTCGCAAAGTTCCGGTTAGTGACCGGATTTCGGTCCATATAGAACCCCGCGCTCTCCACCTCATGTTGCGGAAGAGCATCTTGTCCGCAGTCACTTGAACCCACGAAGTAAGTGCCAGCTGGAATAAAAACCATTCCAGAAGGGGTTAGGCTGAGACGCTCTCTAGGTTTATCTGTGGGAGTGCTCTCCACCTCGCTGCTTGGGGCCGGAGCCTCAGCCTTGTCGAGGGTGAGCGCTTGTAGCGCTGCAAGAAGGTCATCATAGTCATGGTAGCGGCAATCTGGGCGCAGCTCGAGGCAGCTCAAAACGATCGTATCCCATGCCTCAGGGATGTCAGGGCGAATCTCAGTGGGACGAAGAAAGCGTCCCTCTGGTAGGGACCCTGTTAGCATTTCGTAGATCAATACTCCCACGCCGTAAATGTCGCCGTGGGCTGTAGGCTGTCCCTCTTGTCGCAATTCCGGAGCGATGTAGTCGTACCCCTTATAAACCGTTGCCAGTACCTGTTCGATCGCCTTTTCACGGACCCGTGTCGGCCGATGAACGAGCGAGCTTTCCCACTGGCAGTAGAGTTTTGCTAGTGTGATCGGATTAAATAGCGCAAATGGTTGGAAGTCAGATATTTTGATCTCAAATGGATCTCTGCTCGTGTGGTTTTCAGGTCGCGAGCTAAAAGCCACCAGGATATTTTCCGGTTTCAGGTTGCCGTGGTGAACCCCACGCGTATGGACATCATGGTAGAGCGCCGCATAGCGGAGTCCCTCCACGATTTGCATCACCACGTGAGCCGTTTGAAAGTGCGAGAGTTTACCGCCGAACTGGTGTCGGTATTGATCCAGGTTGCACGGGTGCCCCTCGCCATCGTGAATGAAGTCCTTCACACAATACCAGAGATCGGCGCTGCGCCCGCTACTCATTACCCCATCGATGTTTCGGTGTGCCAGCTTCGTCAGAAGTGCAGTTTGAGCCTCCAAGCGATCCAGCCAGGAAAGGGAGAGCTCGTCGCTGAGCAATAACGTTTTAATCGTAAAGGACTTCTGAAGCACATTGCTCATTACCTGGTAGCTTGTGCCCATTGGTCCGCGACCGAGCACATCGATGACCTGATAATCGCCAAGGAATTCACCCCGGCTCACCTCTGGCAGTTCAAATGTTTGCATATCCAGAGACTAAGGGGCCCTTCTCTTTTTTTCAACGCCTACATCAACATCCCAGCGATTGCAGCTGTAAGAAACGTAGCCATAGAGCCACCGATGAGGGCGCGTACTCCAAGTTTTGCGAGGTCACCCTTGCGCTCCGGAGCAATTGCTCCGATTCCAGCGATCTGGATTCCAATCGAAAGAATGTTGGCGAATCCACATAGAGCGTACGACGAGATCAGTACCGACCGCTCGCTTAGGATGCCGTAACCGTCTTTGATGAGGTCCGCCATATGTACGTAGGCCACCATCTCGTTGAGTACCGTTTTTTCGCCTAAAAGTTGTCCTACTATCATGCACTCCGACCACGGAACTCCCATGATGAAGGCGATCGGTGCAAATACATACCCGAGTATGCCTTGGAAGGTGATGTCTGGGTACCCCACGAGTCCGCCAGCCATTCCCAGAAGCGCGTTGCTCAAGGCGATTAGGGCAATGAATGCGATTAGCATGGTTGCTACATTGAGCGCTAGTTTGAGTCCGACTTCTGCGCCACTCGTTGCAGCCTCAAGAACATTGCTGCTGGTGTCCTTGTACTCCAAGGTGAGCCCGTTCGCCGTCTTAGGGACTTCCGTTTCCGGAATCATGATTTTGGAAATGACGAGTGCCGCTGGTGCGCTCATCACGCTGGCTGTGAGCACATGCGCTCCGATGTCAGGGAAATAAGCCTTGAGGAGTCCCACATAGGCCACCATAACCGCACCAGCGACCGTCGCCATACCCCCGGTCATGACGCAGAGCAGCTCCGACTCCGTCATATCCTTTACGTAAGGACGAATGAGCAGAGGCGCTTCGGTTTGTCCAATGAATATATTTGCTGATGCCGATAGGCTTTCCGCCCCTGAGGTGCCAGTTACTCGTTTCATTACCTTAGCAAATATCAGCACCACCCATTGCATCACCCCCAGGTAGTAAAGAATACTCATCAGTGAAGAGAGAAAGATGATGCTGGTAAGGACCTGAAACGCAAAGAAAAAACCCATCGATCCAGCTTGATCTGGAGGTATGGAGAGCGTCGAAAAGACAAACTCCGCTCCCTCCTGCTGGTACTTCATCAGTGCCATCACTCCCTGGTTGATCGAGTCAAAAAAGAGGCGCCCTGCCGTGGTTTTGAGAACCAACAAGGCGAATCCGATCTGCATCAAAATGCCAGAGAAGACATAGCGCCAGACGATCAAACGCTTGTTGTTTGAAAAAAGAGCTGTGATTCCGATGAGTATGAGGATTCCTGCAAAGCTCATCAACTGTTCCATGCCCACCGATTTCTCTCCTAATTTCAACTGTTTTGGAGCATCAGGCTAACATTCCCAAGGGAATCCTCGCAATGAAAAAAAATATTAACAGGAGGTTGAGATGAGCGATTGTTGAAAAATAAGTTTACGTATATGTGGAAGGGTTGTGTATAAATATTGTTAGGGTTATCGCGTGAAAATTTTGTCCCAGCAGTCAGTGATTCGAAAAAATATTACGTCTGACCAGACGGGCGTATTCATTGCCGACAAACAGCTTCCTGCTGTCACACGCGGATTTGGTTGGCTCTCTAGTTGTTTTGGATATAGCACACCACTTGACCTGGGGGGACATCGAATCTATCTCGAGAAGGCTGGGTTAAATCGCGAACTTAAAGCCATTTTTCCTAGGTATGCTGCGGTCGATTTTTCCGGGTGTACGGGGAAAGAGATCGTCCAGTTGCAATCTGATCTGCAGGCTTATGAGCGTGTAAAAGATCTTGCCAAAACGGTAGGGGTAGATACCCTTCAATTTGATCATATGGTGGCTCTGTCACCTGGACACAAGGCGATCGAATTCGCTGTTAATGAACTCTTCCATAAGGCCCTCAGTGCATCTGAAAGTGGAGTGGCACCTCTTGGAATTGGAAAGCTGTTTTTCGATCTTCGACAAACGGTGCAGTTGAGCACGGTCGAAGAGGTGCGCGTGGAAATGATTTCCGCTCTCTCTCAGCTCCACAAAGCCGCCGTTGAGCCCATCGCAACTCCCTTACAGCTGCAGCAGGCAGAGGAGAAGCTTCGCTCTGTGGTAGATCATATTGAGGAGTATGCAAGAATAGGGCTGAAGCCCCCAACGCAGTTCGCTAATTTATGGAGGCTGGCGCAGAGCCGATTCACCCATTTGCGATCCTTCAATGCTCACCAGCTATTTGCTCCGCTAAGACGGCGCTACCAGAATCTCCAAAAAATGGACTCTGGGAATAGCACTTTCGCATCTGAGGTGATGGAACTACTTAGTGACTACTCTCTCCTCTGTGATTTGGGTCTTGTGATCGGCTCAAAGGAGCAGAAAGCCCTTAGTCTTTTACGCGCTAGAATTCCTAAGCGTCCGTTTTCTATCGCCGCAGCTAAGAAGGGGCAGGCGTTACGCGCGGGGGTCGACGGAATGCTGCATCATGTCAACTTTGGTCATGAGCGCCCTTTGGTAGCCACGCCCTACTCCGTTCAAAAGGTCTATCTTTCGAAACAATCCGGAGCCGTGTTTAAGAAGAGCTCTTTTCGTGCCGCGGCGGAGGAGTCTCTAATTGATTCCATGATGGAAATTTTGATGGGAGGAGACTCTGGTGTGCCGCAGATGGCGATGGGGTTGCTACAGCCTCAGCGCTTTGGGATTCATGTAGGTGGGAGCTCCCTTGAGGTATCCCGGAGAGGGACCTGTACCACCCGACCAATGGGAAAAGGTGTCGTGGCAAAGCCCTTTCTGCAGGATCTTGAATTGTTCGAGCACCTTCATGCGAATCGAAAAGAAGGCATCCTTCAAAGGCTGACGTTAGACAGTCGAATGAGAGCATGGCTCACCCTGGACCTGCAGTTCGTCGACCTCCACTCTAGAAACCTTGGTTTTACTCCGCTACTTCCCTCTGAGTCAGATGCGTTGTATAAGCAAGAATTCCAGGTGTCGGAATGGGGCGAAACTTGCTCATTTAAGCGGTTGCAAACCCTTTTTCTTCAGGGACATTTATCTCCGGATACAGTTGTTACTTTTGGGTCTAAGAACGGGGCGAAAACCCAACTACCTCTTAATCAGCACCCCCAGTTGTGGGGGGCCATAAATGCCCCTTGGGAGCTGCAGTTGTTCGACTGTGACGGAGTGATGTTGGAAAGCAATCAGCTCTTAAGAGACGACGAAGACCGGTTGACAATCCCCCTACGGAGTCACCTCCTGGCAACCTCCTGGAAGGATAAGCCTCTTTCCGCTTCAGACCTGGAAGCCCTCGAGAGAATCGACTCACGACAACAGCAGCTACTCGATTGGATGGATAATCGTGACGCTCCTTTCCTAAAAGCCCTTAGGCCCGAGGCTCGATTGGAAATTGTGAAACATTTGCAGGGAATTGAAAAGCGGGGTGGTTCCTTTTCCAACGGTGCCGGGCGCCTGTCTATGCCGGAGGCAAAAGGGAGGTACGCGCAGCTACTGTCATTCATATGGGAAAAAGACGAGTCGTTATGGAAGAAAATTGAGTCATCGGCGTTTCTATTTGCAACCCTTCCAGCAGAAACGGGATTGCTAGAATACGCAGAGGCAGAGGGAATAGCCTTCGAACGATTGTGTCAGCTCAACCCCGTCATTGAACCTCGACCCTTTATTGAACCCGTCAGGATTAAAATTCCTCGATATCGAGAGGGTGAATTAACAGCGCCTCTTGGCCCGATTCGCCAAAAAGAGGCCCAGCAAAAACGTTTAGCCATCATAATGAAGCTACTTCCCCGGGTGACCCATCGGCAAAAGCAGGCCTATGTTGAGCGCGTGAGAGCACGGCAACGTTATCTGAACGACTTTTCCTGGTTCCGAAAGAGGCGCGCCAAGACGGAAAGTGAGCAAAACTTTCTTAATAGGATTCACAAGTTTTTAAGTCGCTACTCTGAGCGGATATGTTCGAAAAAGCTGGATGAAGTTGCCAAACAACTGGGTGAGGGGAAAAATTTGAATGCGCTGCACCAGGAGCTAGTTGCCGCTGTGCAGCCAACGTACTTCAACCTTGCTAAGGTCATGTACCCCCTGCTTGGGCCCTCCTATGAGCTTCAGGTAATTTTGAAAGGGAATCGGGCAGGTAGATTCATTGGTGAGTGGCGGGAGCCACTCGATGAAACGCTGGATGCCGTTCATAAGTATCTAAAGTCTGGAACCGTGAACAGCAAAATAATCTCCGAGTGCTCCTTAGAAAAGGATCGTGAGCGCCTCGAGAGGCTATATGAATACCTCCGGCAGGAAATAAACAACAGCTGACAACAGCGTAGACGCCAAGCCGCAAAGGCGATAAGCTTCTTAAAATGAATCCATCAGGAGTATTTTTATGGAGCAACGTTTTACGGTGATCACCCTAGGTGTACAGGACCTTCAATCCTCTCGAGATTTTTACGAGACGGTCCTTGGTTTCAAGCCCTCATCGGCTAGCCAGGAGGGTATAGCTTTTTATCAGACCGGATGCTGTGTACTGAGCCTGTATCCTCGTAAGGACCTTGCTGACGACATCGGCCTAGAAGAGAAAGGGCCACTGTTGCCGGGTTCATTTGCTTTGGCCCATAACGTTCGAAGTCGCGAGGAAGTCGATACGATCCTCGCTGAAATCGAGGCGAAAGGTGGCCAAATCCTTAAGGCGCCACAGGAAGTATTTTGGGGCGGCTATTCTGGATATTTCCAGGATCCTGATGGCCACGCATGGGAGGTGGCTCATAATCCATTTTGGGAACTCGCTGATGATGGGTCCGTAAGACTCCCGGAGTGAAAGAATGGCCCTCACACAAGTGAGCATCTGCAGGTCTCTAGATGCTTATGAATAAGCATAAGGTGATCGACTCCATTCATTGCGCGATGGGGGGATTTTTCTTTTGGCAGATCATGTTGCGCGGCAATCCTATCTTTGGAAAAAGGGATTTTTGGTAGAGAGTTTTCCCCTTCGGATAAGTTTTTTCGGTATTGCTGCATATTGAGAAAATGACTAGCGGAGGCCAAATCAAGCCAGTGG
>JBFIDQ010000005.1:0-29635 GCA_041603795.1 Chlamydiales bacterium | reverse complement strand
TCGACGTACCTCTATAGAGATCGTGGATTTGCTGCGTCGCAGTCGACGGGCTACCTCAGCAACGGATAATCTATCCTCCAGCATTTGTCTTATACGATGGCGTTCGTTATAGGTAATGCGCGTATACGCAGCCATGATCCACTCCTTTAGATTTTGCGATCTGGAATGGGTTGTGGCTTTTTTACTATTTTCTTGTCACCTCCTCCAGAGGCCGTTCGGCTGAGATGGTGAATTCAACTCATTTAAGGATGGGAGAGCCTATGATAACCCCCTAGCCAAAAGTCTGGCGCATGGTTCTTTGTTGGAATTTACAGCAGAATACGGACTCTGTAAGGCACGTAGCATTATAGCGCGGACAAAACCATTTATCCGATAGACGAACCTATGTTAAACTGGACCTTGTCAACAACATATTTTTTTTCAAAGGAGGTTGACGTGTATCACATATTTACTTGGCTGTTCTTAGCAACAGCAGTGTCATTACAAGGTTTAATATTAGAGGATCTGATTGCATCTGGGACACTCAGAGAGATGCTCACGAATAAGCGAGTTGGCTACTATACGGGGTCATTTGACCCAGTTCATGCTGGACATGAGGGTTTTGCTCGTGGGGCAATCAGCTCAGGTGCCTGCGACTATGTATTGGTCATACCTGCTTGGGGAGGCGACTCTTTTAAGCAACGCGCTCCGGTCGAAGCTCGATTAGAATTTCTACGAGCTCTATTTGCCAAGGATCCCCACATCATCGTTACTGCATTATCACCGAAAGACGTCCAAATGGCGCTTACGAAAGAGGTCCCCGGAGAGATGATTCGAGGGTACTCTGTAGTTAAAGCTTTCGATGACAGTATTGAATTCATTGGCCTTGTTGGTTCCGATACCGCCCTCGATCTTGGTCTACCCGCCGATACGGATCAGGCGGATGCGGATCGACGCAAGAGACTACAAGTATTTATGAAGGGTGTTTCAATACCAGAAAAATATGCCGAGTCTACAATAGGCTCTATCATGTGCCTTCCAGTAGATCAATTTATCGTAAGCCTGCGAGACAATGATGACCTAAAGGACCTAAGTGGGATGATCGGAGATCGTAAAATAGGCGCGATCTACAAGAATGACCTCCTCTCAGACGTCTCCTCGACGAAAATAAAGGAGCGCCTGCGAAAAGGAGATTCGCTCGAGGGATTGATCGACGCGACCGTGCTAGAGATGGTTCAAAAATACAAACTATATCAGGCTGCTCCAGCCAACATTGGGTTTGCCGAACTGGTTACGCAAATAGAAAAACAATTGGCAAAGAAACCGCACGCGGTGGTTGGAATCTCCGGATTCGGAGGGGCGGGCAAGTCGCACCTTGCCGACCAACTACGCGATCATTTTAAAATTAGCGATAAGCAGATTGTCAGAATCGACCACCTCTACGGACCGAATCACAATGGTCCTGGCATATTCGATCAAAGCGACTGGCCTCTTCTAGCTCGCATTCTCGAAGATGTTCATGCAGGCGAGAGACTGCAGTATCAAGGAAGGAATGACAAAGGCGAGTCTGTACATCGTGACGAAGCTCTCCCAAAGGTCGTTATCGTGGAGGGAATCAGGTTGTTGCAGCCTCACCTCATGCCTAGCTTTGACATCAGCGTGTGGATCGACTGCCCTCAAGAGTTGGCTCTGAAGCGTACAAAGGCTAGAGACCGCGCACAAGGTGACGATGAGCAAACGGTAAGTCGATGGGATACCGACTGGGGTCCCAAAGACAAAAAGTACTATGACACCTACCGACCTAATCAGCTCGCGACCTTTGTCTACAATAATAGGGGCCCTATTACGGCCCCTATTATTAGGTGGTCAAGAACCTCTTTGTGGCTAGACAACCCTCAACGAGGGCACCTTGAAACCGGAAGATTGATTGTTTCTAAGGGGTTCGGTCAGGGGTGGCCCTACTTGGCGCAATGACCCAAATAGTCCACTAATTGAGTTAGAGATAGACGCTGTGACCGTGCCAAATAGTCCACTCATGGAATTAAAGATGGGCATCGCAACTGACTGCACCCCGCCTATTAACCCTACTATCCTTCCATTTGCAGACGCCCATGTAGGTCGGGGGTTCTGGGCGCGAGGTCTTGCTATAAGGGTCCCGATTTTTTCTTTAGATTTTTGAACCGCCGGAGAGTCTGGTTCCATTACGGCTAATCTTGCCTCCACTTTTCTCTCCGAGGCACCGTAAATGTCACACAGGCCCAGTGTAACTTCTGACAAATCGAGCCCACGATCGTTGAGTGCTTTTGCAAAGGCAATAAGATCGGATTTGCGGGGACGATAGTGACCACTGTCATTTATGAGCTCAACAATTCGGCCATTTACAACTTGCACTACCCCAGCAAATCTAAGGGATCCTGCGGAAAACAAAGTTGAGTGAAAGACGCGGTCGATACTGTCCAAATCGTTCGGCATCACACGGATTGTGCCTCTTTCATCGATGCCTATTATCGTTTCGCTGACTGTTGGGTCTGTGGAATAAGGAGTACGGCTATTACCTAAGTACAGCACGCCATCTCTTACTGTTAGATCATACAGAGCGTTTGGAGTGGGGGCGAGGTAGCGTGATTGCGCTTCAGGCGAGTCCTGAATAATGTTATTCAGTGAAACTGGCAATTGCAGATTAAGGAGCCTGAATTTTTCTGCAGCTATAATTACCTTACGGCGAATACAGTCCTTGAGGTAACGAGATCTTGATCCGGGTGACACCCCTACAGCCTGACAAAGCCTGCCGTCTCTATACGAATATACCGTCATACTTAGTCCAGATAGAACCGGAGGGCCAATAGCGGCATGCTGAAGACTTTTTTGAATTTTTAGCCATTCTTTCCGCGGCCTCAACACTTCAGAAGCGCGTTTTTCAGGGACCTTTTTTCCTGTGCCAGAGGTTGGTTCATGACATTTATAAGGGTTACTGAAGGAAGTGAAAGTCATAAGAAACAGCCTAAAAAAAACAAGTTTTAAAGAAACTATAATTGTTGCAAAAAATCGAATAAAAGACAATGGAAATAAAGAAAGCTGGCCAGGCTTGACATTGGGACATTTCACCTTGGCCCAAGGTCCAAATGTCAAGCCTGACCCGCTTTTTACTTCCGAATCACAGCAACCGTATCCTGAAGGCCTAATTTTTCATCGTAATGATAGCGGTCCAACCATCGAGAGTTTCTGGTAGATTGATTGGGGGCGAGGTCTTGATTGTGATTGGGGCCGGGGTCAATTGGCAAAATGCCCACATGGCCCCAGATTGATTCGAGGGCCCTCATTTCCAGGCTCAGTGCAAAATCCGTATAGGTTGTTGATTCTATCAACTAGAATTGATAGTCGATGAAGCTCGTCAGCCATTTGGAAATCCAAAGCGACTTGGTAACATAAATTTATTGATCTACTTTTTTTTTGATTAAATCTAACAGTCTTCGCTCATTTTGCTCGAGGTACTGAAGACACCCGATCATTTGTGATTCAATGATCTCTTTTCCATTAGCAATCTCGACCTTGTCATTAGACGTCAGCCCTAGAAGGCGTCTAAGATTAAACTCTGTCCAAGCAAGAACGGAGTGACCAATCCAGCCATAGAAGGCTGGGTCTGCCTGTTCTTGAAGGAGGGATAGTGTCCTTTTCTTATCTGGGGAGGAGAGAACATAAGCGTTGATGAGCTCGGTAAAGTTGGCCTCATTAAATTCTCCCCAAATGATCCCGCTCCACTCCAAGCCATACCCAAAAACTTCCATATAGGGATTCATCGAACCTACGCATTCCCAGTCAACGATCGAAGCGTTGCCCTCGGTGTCCCAAAGGACATTCTTGTGATGCAAATCGCCGTGAGTAACAACCAAAACATTATTTAGATCAGGAATAATGGCGCGATAGATCGCATTCCATCGGAGAATGGTCGGTAACATCCTCTTTAAGGAGTCATAACCCGTTTGCTGTATAAGATCGCTCCAGTGCTCTGCTTCAAAGATGTAATAGTGTGGTGGTGGAATTGCGAATGAAGCGGCGGGGCTGTTGTGAAGCTTCGCAAAAATAGATCCGATAGTGCTTGCGTGGTGTGCTGTAATTTCGTCCAGATCCAATATTCTACCCGGCACATAGGGATAGGTGATGAATGCCTCCTCCCCTAGTTGTACGACGTAGTTCGATCCATTCCGTATGGCGGCCACAGCTGGAATGCCCTGCGCGTGAAAGTGATTTGCTATCCGTTCGGAAATTTCGTAGTTACCGGGAAACGCCTCTCTTTCGGTAATGTGCGTATTGATTTTTTTAACCACGAAGTCGGACTTTTCGGTGCCCAAGCGCCACATCGTGTGCATAGCACCGCCATTTAGAGGGGTAATTGGCGAAGAAACCCTCCCTAGCCCAAGGATTCGTGATACCTCTTGAAGCTTCTTTTGGATATCAGGCAGAGCCATTTGCTCCATGACCAGGCAGAGTTCTGTCCCATCATGCGCCTCCCGCACTCCAACAAACCCAGCCTTCTCATAGCATCGAATGGCCTGCTTGTTGTTCACGAATGGATCGATGATTAGTTTTCTTGCCCCTTTTTCTTCAAACAGCATCTGGGAAAACTCCTTAACAATTCGAGTGCCATACCGCTTATTGAGGTACTCCTCCTCGCCAATGAAGAGGTCCATTCCATAGGTTTGCTCTGGCTCATCTGGAAATATCGACGGCTTCTCTGGCAGGTTATTCCAACTCCAAGCTTGGATATACCCGATTGGTACGTCCCCCAGCATAATCAGGTAGGGCCAGTCGTGCCCGTTCCCCTCTATTTTTTTTAGGATCGCTTCTTTCGGCTCATACCCTTCCTGAAGCCAAAGAGAGCCAATGTACTCCTTCTCAAGCCACTGGTAGTAGAGGGGGACATCCGCGCGGACCATGGGCTGAAAGTGGATATCCTGATTTTTTTGTTCACTCAAAACGATCTGCTTGATCCTTCTTGCACTACCCTCGATGCCTAGCACGTGCGTGTTAAGATCTAAATCATAGACGACATCCTTATGCACCGTTAGATACTGATGGCGACCCGACCCCAATATGCGATTGCCTCGCCGTCCTTCTCTTGCTTCAATCACTTCAAGTGGGGAGTGGATACCGATCCAAATGACCTTAAAATCACCTAGTTTATCACGCCATTCGTCGATCCCTTTCTTGCCAGAGACCACCTCATCTATGATGATGAAATGCCCCTCATTGGCCAAAGTCACGACCATTTCCTTAAGGCTTTCTCCCATTTTCTTTGCAAATGGACCAAGCTGAATTTCACGGAGCAATTTTCCTTCCTCGTCATAGCTCGTTTTCCAGCTAAACCCTTCTGGAGCTGGACCACCGTGCCAATCATTGAGGGAAGCAGGCATTAAGCCTATAACCTTGTCAATTCCAACATGAAGGAAGGGGCAGGGAAGTAGCGTTTCCTGAAGCTCCTTTGCGAGGGAAGTTTTTCCCGAACTTGATGGTCCATTGAGAAAAATTATCTGACATTCTGGTTGCGGCGGAAGCTGTTCAGCCATGGCGGTTCCTACGATCAGTGTGAGAATTCTCGTTCACTTGCTCCATCTTGCTTAGTTTTTCTAGGAAGCGACGCATATGAGGATCTGATTGATGAATCGGAACTTCTCCAGGATCAAACCAGTGAACTTCACGAAACTCGGAGGGGTCAGGAGAAAGCCTGTCATGCTCATCTGCAATTAGGACGTACCATAGGCTGACATCGGTATGACCGGCCGTTTCTCCAACTGTTCGTGTTACCGTAAGAAATAAGGGATCTGGCAAAAGAAAGTTCGCTTCGATTCCAAGTTCCTCATTTGCCTCACGCTTAACTGCAGCTACTGGATGTTCATGGGGTTCGACATGCCCACCCGCTGGAAGCCAGAGACCCGCCTTGATATGATCCACGAGAAGAATCTTGTTTGCCTCCGCGTCCCATAAAAGGAAATAAGAAACCAAATGCTTGGGTGGAACATCCGGTTTCCTCTGGCGAAAGATCTCCACACCAGATGCTATCCAATCAAAAACATCCTCAATATGCGCCCGTTCCGTTTCATCCAGAGGCGTAATCGATCTAACGATCTCTGCTATCTCTTTTCTGGTAACCAGAGCTGCTGCTGCTGTACTCATTTGGCTGCAACCTGCATGGCCGGTATGGGTCGCAATTGGCCCTCAAATACTGTTACAGCCTCCCCCGTGATCAAAAGGCGGTTTTCGGCCACCTCTAAAGCAAGGTTACCACCACGTTCAGAAACCTGACGAGCTGTCAACTTGCTCTTTTTCAGAGTTTTGGCCCAGTAGGCAGCCAAACAGGTGTTGGCAGATCCTGTGACGGGGTCCTCCGGGACCTCAAGCTTCGGAAAAAAGGCTCGGTAGATGTAGTCGTATTGTCCTGAGCTGTCTGGAGCTGTGAGTAGAAACCCGCGTTCGTCCAGGGTACTGATGACGCCGTGGTCGGGCGAGAAGGCTCGTACAACCGCGTCGTCTGAGACAATCGCCATGCAATCCTCTCCATTAGACCCAACATAATCGGGCGTGACTCCCAGAAGGTCTGCGATTCGCTGCGCGTACTCAGGCTTCTCTAGGGGAGGCTGCAATGGAAAATCGAGCGTATATCCCAGTTCCGCCTGCGTCACAGTTAGTGGACCACTTCTGCTCTGGAATTCGATTCTTTGGCTTGCCGCCACCCCCTCCTGCCACATGATATGCGCCGCGGATAATGTCGCGTGACCACATAGGTTGACCTCAGTGTTGGGGGTGAACCAACGAATCGACGGTTGATCTCCCATTGTTACAAATGCCGTCTCCGAGAGATTCATTTCCCGAGCTATTTTTGCCATCAGATCTGCTGTAGGTTCCTCATCAAAGAGGTACACCGCAGCCGGATTCCCGCAAAATACCTCGTCCGTAAATGCATCAACCTGCCAAAATTTCATAACCCTATTCTCCTAACTAATCATTAACTTGAGTCCGTGGTGGGTGTTCTGAAAACCCAGGCCCTCATAGAACTCAAGAGCTTCTTTTCGACTCCTATTCGTCGTCAGCTGCACCATCTTACATCCGCGCTCATTCGCCTGATCTATAGCGAACTGTAGGAGCTTCGCTCCAACCCCTTGACCGCGACATGTGGCTTTCACACGGACGCCCTCGATTTGGGCGCGCCATTGTCCGGAAAAGGTTAGATTTGGAAGAAATGAAAGTTGCAGAACGCCGACAATCTCACTTCCATCTGCGACTACGATCAGGCGATGATTTGGATCCTGTTGAATCGCTGAAAAAGCAGACTCATATTGCGCCCATGCGTCCGCAATATCTTCTCTTTGACTGCCCAAAGGATCATCACTAAGAAGGTGCACCATCTGCTCCAGATCCTCTCTCACGGCTTCTCTTAGGTCAACCATAATAACTTCCCCCAAATCCGTAGTCGCGAAAACCATAAGATGTTACCATTTCTCTATTGAATTAGCAAAAAAGCTCTCAGGACGGCCGCATGAAAAATAATTTCTTGACACTAGTAACCATCTTCTCTGCGCTTTGTGGGACCCTATCCGCGGAAATTCATGAAAGTTCGGATATTCGTGACATGCTTAAGTTTGCTGATGCGGACACCCTTGTGGTCACCGATCTCAACCACGTTCTTATGGAGACGACCAACTCTCTCGGGTCAGATCACTGGGCCTCCTACGAGGTAAAGAAACAGATGGCGGAAACCGGGGCCACCAAGCTTGAGGTGCTCCACCAGATGGTGCCGATGTGGCATCACATCCTGATGGAGTCCGATTTCAAGGCGGTTGAACCGACAACTGCCGGTGTGATCCGCAAGCTCCAACAGAACGGCAACCTCGTTGTGGGACTTACCGCGCGTTACAACGAGATGGCGTATCCCACCGTTGATCAGCTTCACTCCATTGGCATTGATCTAAGCCTGCATTCACTAAGTGATTTGGACCATGAAATTGAGGGCGGATACGCTGCCAAGTACATCGAAGGCGTGATCTTTGTCGGTCTAAAGAACGACAAAGGCGAAACCTTAATGCGCTTGCTCGACCACGTCAAGCATCAGCCAAAAAAGATTCTTTTCATCGATGACAAAGAAAAGAATCTCCACTCCGTCGCAAGAGCCTGCAAGAAGCGTGAGATTCCTTTTATTGGCTTGCGATATGGCTATCTCGACAGGGCGGGTGAATCGTTTGATCTAGTAGCTACGGAACTCGAACTGAAAACCTTCCTTGAAAGGCAGCAGTCGAGAACCCTATGAAGCAGACTCTATTGAGTCGGTGAGATCGAACGCCTAGCCAGGCTCGAAAGGATCAGCTGAAAAATCAAAGTCTATGGCCGCGCAGGGTATAACGTCCTTTAAAATCATGCTCAAATATCCACTCACTTGGTGCCGCCTGGTTTGGATGCCAATTTATTGAGCCGGGAGCCCTTTTATTTCCAGACACAAATAATGATACGCTACCGTAAAAAAATCAGAGTTGCTAAAGAAAATAAACACCCTTATAATCGCATGTTAGAAACAAGTAAAGTTGGTAAAAAATGACATCACTATTGACAAGGTCATGTCGGTTTTTTCAGAAAAGTAGTTATCATTACAATACTACCCATGTGCCTTACAGCAAAGAGCATCTTCCTGGGGTGCAAAAAATTGCAATGGAGAATCTCGGCAAACTGATCAGCATGAGGTTTGCGGGCGCGGAAACGGACAGGGGAAACTTTGACCTTCACATCAATCCGCTTCTTAATAAAAAAAACTGCCTGGTGTCCTTGAACGGAGAGCAACCTGTTGCCTTCGTCACTTGCCAAGTGTTTCCTAGGACGGCTACGACCTTGTGGACGAACTACGCGTCCATCGAACATCTTGCCACCGACTCCTCATGCAGACAGAGAGGTCACGGCAGCAAGTTATTACAGTTCGCTCTGAAGAAACTTAAAAATGAAGGCGTCCAATTCGCTAGCCTTAAGGTCAACGATCTAAGCCTGATGCCCTACTACCAAAGACTTGGCTTCCAAGTGATTCGTTGCAGCGCTGCTCGTCATTCCCCGGGAGCGGAACTAGCTATGTTGTTAGGTTCCCCCAAGCAAACGGCCAGAGCTCGCCTGGTCGACGCCGCCATGATGCGCATTGTACTTCGTATCGACTTCCCCAAAGAGATGTGGCTACCCACGGCAATATACTTAGTTGTAGGTTACGTGATTATGTCTAACGATCTCGGACGCTAAGAAAAAGAGCGGGAATAGCCATCAGCAATGAGAGCGGGACCTCTTTTTTTTTCTAGGCTCGCTTGTAGTGAGTGCTGCGACCCTTAGCCTCTTTTCGAAGGGTCCACTTTTTGGTCAGCCTTCTGAGGATTCTTGATGCCGTCGAGCGAGGGGACCACGAAGTAACCAACCGCTTGATCGCGCGACGCGACCTCGCCATTCTGTATCCTGCGAAGTTGCCCATCTTTGCTTACCGAGGCAAAAGCCGCTCTTGCTAAGGAGTTTTCTGCCACCGGCTATAACATCGCATGGAATGAAGGGCTTGTTGCTGGACAAACGGTGCCCCATCTCCATATCCACGTAGTTCCTTCAGAAAATGACCAGGGAATCGCAACCTATGAGCCGCGAAAATTTCTCTACCGACCCGGGGTGCGCCAAGCTTCACCCGCCGATGAGTTGGAGCAGGTCGCTCGTAGTTTGGCACAACACTTTCCTGACGTACCATGGAGGGTGAAACGTCTATGCAAATCTTAATTCGCCGTAGACGACTCGCTCCCTTTAGGACCTGAGCAAATCGAATGGATCTCCTTACTTATGAATAGGCAAAAATCATGCCAAGGGCCATAAAAAACCCTCTAACGAAGTTCGCTGTTCATCAAAACAAGAGCCTCTTCATTGCTAGGAAGCCTGTCCAAAAATTGATACTGGAAATCGGCTAGTTCTCGCGAATAGACAGGGTCGCACTCCGCGATAGCAGTGTAGTGAATACCGATGTACTCTATACCCTTCGGCTCAAGTGCTTCCCTTAGACTTGCCACATTCTTCATCTTGTCATCGATAAACAATACTTTTTCTGGCCATTTCTGCACGTGAGCGAGAAATGAGCTGAAGACTTCGCCCTTACTGTTGTTGTCGTTAACGAAGAGAATACCGCCGGAGAACAATGCTGGGTGAGGTGCCTCGGGTGAAAATTCTTCGCTCCAAACCGCAGAATCTGCAAAGGAAATACCCAGTGAGTTTGTTTGGTTGATTGTGGCTTGGGCAACGGACGGCTGCCTGTGAGTCAATCCCATCACAACGAAACCTTCCTTCTGTAGATTCTTGATCAAGTCGACGAAATCCGATTCAAGCGGCTTCACCGGACACACCTGCTGCGTCTTGATCCATTCCGGATACGCTTCTGCAACTGCCGCCTGTTTGCTCATTCCGAGATCCATTTTCTCCACTACCAAATCGTAGAACCAATTGGCGTGACCAAGAGACTGCTTCGCTTCGAAGAGACAGTTATCCAGATCAACCAAGACCCACTGTTTCTCTTGGTAAAAAAGTTCCTGCACCTCAATAATCTTGGCGGTCGTGTGCACTTCTGCATATAAATTACCGAGATTCAATATGGCAAAAGCCATTATTGATAACATTTTCTTGCTAAAGCAAAATGATCTGACTGACATAATTAATCCTTTATTTATTCGTAACTATTGAACGGAGTCGCCACTCCTTGGGTCGACGTCCCCCCAGCTCCCTTTCAACATAGGCAACCACTTTTTGCATCGCTTCATAGCGAATATCTGGCCCATCTACACTTAGGGCACCGCGACAGTGCGAAGCGAAGGTGCGGCTCAGCGCAGCAATCTTTTTTTCTTGCTGCTTAGGCTTTAGCTTGTATTCCCGCTTTAGGTGAAAGAAGGTGTCTACGCATTTTTCTAAGAGAGCACTTGCGATGAGTGAAAAAGCGAACCAGTCCTCTCTCTGATAGACGTCTTCCAGGTCCTTCCGGAGGTCATCGATCAGGTATCCGGCGTGGTCCCGCTCCTTCTTTGTCATCGCCTTTCGCTTTCTATCTAGAGCAGTATGCGCCTCGGCAATCAGTTTCTGAAGAGCGTCGCCGTTTTCATAGAGCACCTTTCCGTGAGCAAACATACAAGCCGTAGCCCGTATCTCCTGTCCGGCGTTTTCTGCGAAATACGCCCGAACCTGTGCTATGGGATTGATGAAGTACTCGACCTCTATCCCATCTATCCAACAGTTCCCACGCTCCCTGTGCGAGCCAGCGTCCAATACGACATGGATGTCGAGGTCGGAATTGGGATCCATCTTCCCAGAAACATAGGACCCTGTCACTAAGATACCGATTACTCCTCGCTTGGAGCTGTATCGATCTACAAATGTCGCCAGGGCTTTCTCGCATTGCTTCTTGAGAGTCTGATTCACGCTTTCTCCAATAGAGTGAGAGAAAGAATAACGTGATGGAGAAATTATTGATAGAAATCCATCTCTTTTCATCCAAAGAGAAAGATTTGTCTTTAGGTGACACCGCTCTCATGCTATTCTCCTGTGGTGGACCAGGCCTACCAAAGGGCCATGCTATGAGTCGACATGTCCTCTATCGAATGCGAAGTCCGAAGGAACAATAGCTGATGGCAACTCCTATCCTCCACTTTAACCAGATGAAGGTCGAGCGCCCCGACCTAAACAAGCTTGCAGCCGAGTACGATTCGTTGTTGAGTCGGCTTAGCAGCGGTGGAGATCTCCTTACCTGCTTCAAGGAATGGAATCAGATTAGAGATAACGTAGGCTCCCAGTACAGTTTGGCTTACGTCCTTGCCACTCTTAACACAAACAACGAGACGCATCGCAAGGATCGAACCTTCTTTGAGCAATCTTCGCCGAATATCGAAGAGTGGGATGTCGACGTAATCCGACACCTGTTGGCACACCCGAGCTTTCACAAACTAGAGGAACAATATGGTCCACAGCTCCGACTCCTCTTTGAGGGCCGTGTCCGTAAATTTGACCCGGCAATCATCGGCCACCTAAAACGAGAAAAAGAGCTGGAAACAGCTTACGCCGAGCTTATTGCTTCGATGAGCTTTACCTTTCGAGGAGAGCAAATCAACCTCTCTACTCTGGACCGCCACTTCTTAGATCAGGATCGTGCCATCCGCTATGAGGCTCACAAGGTTCGAGCTGACGCCTTTGAAAAGGCCAGTGAGGAGCTCGATCGTATCTTTGACGATCTGGTCGCAATTCGCACAGAAATGGCGCATATTCTTGGGTTCTCTAACTTCATTGAGCTAGGGTACCAGCAGCTTGCTAGAACAGGCTACGGTCCCCAGCAGGTATCCGGTTTTCGCTCAGAGGTCATCAAGGAGGTGCTTCCACGAGTCGCTCAAATCAGAGAGAAACAGCGCCGAAACCTGGGTGTTGATCGTCTGATGTATTGGGACGAGCCCATCCTTGACACCCTCCCGCCTCCGAAGCCCCTTGGTGGAGACGACTGGGTTCTCGAACGAACACGCGAGATGTACCACAGGTTGTCGTCTGAGACGGGTCACTTTACTGACCTTCTTCTCAAAAATGGCTACCTTGACGTGAGAGCTCGGCCAGGCAAAGAGTATGGCGGTTACTGCACCTCATTTGCGACCAATCGCATGCCTTTTATCTTTGCTAACTTCGAGCAATGTAAGGTAGACGTGTATACCATGGTCCATGAGATGGGTCACGCTTTTCAGTATTGGTTGAGCTCGCACCATGACTTTGAAGAACTGCGCTACCCTACGGGCGATGCGTGTGAAGTCCACGCCATTGGAATGGAGTACCTAACTTTCCCATATATGTCGCTCTTCTTTGGCAGCGAGGCGGAGCGATATCGGGAACAACACCTAGTAGCTAAATTGAAATCGCTTCCCTATATATGTATGGGCGATGAATTTCAGCACGAGGTTTATGCAAATCCCAAGTGGAGTCCGGTCCACCGTAGGAAGGTATGGCAAGATCTTGAAGCTAAGTACGGCCTAAATACCAATTATGGGGACCTGTCTTACTGGGAGCAGGGTGGCTTATGGCAAAGGCAGCTTCACTTTTACCAAATACCCTTCCTTTTTATTGATTACGGCCTAGCTGAGGTTTGCGCATGGCAGTTACTGGCTCGGTCAAAAGATGATAGGGATTCGGCCTGGGAAGATTACTCTCGCCTATGCCGATCTGGAGGAACCTGCTCTTTCTTAGAGATGTTGAAAATAGGGAAGCTGGAGAGCCCTTTGCAACCAGGGGTTCTGAAAAAGAGTTTAGAAGATATTCATGACGCTTGACCTAACGTTCTCGGTATTAGTTGATGATTCCCTAACACTGCGTATTCCCCGAATAGAGGATGCCTCGGCCTTGTTTCGTCTCGTTGATCGAAACAGGGCGCACCTGCGTCGCTTCCTTGGCTGGCTCGATTCCAATCAATCTGAGGCGGATTCTCTTGCGTTCATTGAGAGAGAACACACGCGGATCAAGCGACAGGAGGCATTCACCCTGGCGATTTGGCACAACGAATCTATCGTTGGCTTAGTTGGACTTCACGACATCGATCAACTCAATCGCTCTGCCTCGGTTGGGTACTGGCTAGGCGAAGCCTTTCAGGGAAAGGGAATCATGACGCGTTCCGTCGATGCGCTTGTTAATCATGGGTTCAAGTCCATGGCCCTCCACCGCATCGAGATCGAATGCGCTGTAGAAAACAAAAGGAGCCAACAGATCCCTCTAGCGCTTGGTTTTAAGAAAGAAGGAACCTTAAAGGAAACAATCTGGCACTACGGTGCCTACTTTGATGCCCACGTATACGGGTTGATCGCGCCAAAGAAAAGCGACAAGTGACAAAACACGTGGCAGGGTTTCACAAAGGGAAGCCTGAAAAAGAAGATCGACTATCTGCTCTGCGAGAAGTGTCGCGACTGCCGGGTAAAAGCGGGGTCGCGATCATCTCCTACCTCAATGCATGGGGAACCCTGCGATACGGCGTGGCGCGGTTTTCCAACCTCTACGAAGATTTTTCCTTCCTGAGTGGAATGACCGAAGGGGGTGGCCATAACGAAATCCTTTGAGGGCTTTTGGTCAGTTGTATCTTTAGTTCATATGTTGTCGCAAGACTTCGTCTTTAATCAGCTTAGGCATTCTTCCGAATTCCATGCTCTTGTTACCAATAGATCCTAGCCTTAAGGATTCTACTCGTGGTAAGTCCCCTATTTTTTTGAAACTACGACAGTGCGAAAGATCGACCACCTTGGCAACCCTGAAACTCCCTGCCTGTTCGAGGGATGGACAATCAAAAATCCTGACCTTTTTTGCAGCCGGAAGGTTTCCAATGTCTTTGACACCTCGGCAGCAGAACATCCCAAACTCCTCGACATGGGGGAAAGACGGTACATGTGTGAGTGAGTTGGTGTGCTGTATGCAGAGCCTACGCAATCGAGGTAAACAAGGTGAAAGGCTCTTCAATGTTTCATTGAGTTCCTTGTCGCTAGACGCTTGAAGGGTAACGCCTGTGAGGCGTTTTATTATATGAGGTTTAAGGCGCATTGGGTCTATTGAGCCAATGAAGTCGATGGAATCAATCGTAGAATCTTCCGAAATGTAGTCAAAGATAGACTCAGAATCGAACGACAAATGCTTGAGTTTTGTGCATTTAGAAAAGATGGTTTCTAGGTTTGCCCTTGAAATAGCAAGCTCCCAAAGGTCTAGCTTGACAAGGTTGCTCGCTTCCTTTCCCAGGCGAGAAAGTAACTCAAATAGATTATAGTTCATTTTTTCATTCCACTCGTATTCGCAGCGCGACTCAGAGTGCCTAGAGTGACCGTCTATCATTCTGCGTAGCGCACTCGGATTACGATTGAGGAAGTCTACTGTAACCTTGGCCTCTTCCGGTCGGGGCCTTTTAGAGCCCATAGAAATTCCTTCGAACGAGCCCCGGTTATCCTTAGGAAGCGACGGCACATAGAGAAGCCCAGCTGGGTCGAGGGCCCAACGTGCTACGGCCCTAATTTTGGCCTCAATTGGGTCCTTAACAACCCGCGATTCAGTTCCTGTCGCTGCTGCTGCTGTTAGCGTAAAACCTTCTCCAAGCCAGACCGCCATATTTTTCTCCAGGTTAGCAATAATCACACATACTATCTAAACCTCTCTTTTCGGAGTATCGAAATGTAAACACGAGAGTGGTCCCTATGCCCCATAGCCAGCCCTTACGGATCGTCGCGGTGCCGTCAACGATTCTCATGTGCAGAGGAGGCATGCTCTAGGGAGCTCTCCTTTATGCACCCACCCTTCACCAAAAACGCTCTGTGGCCCAGCCTGCCAGGAATTTAACTGTTTTTCTGTTGCACAGAATAAAAGCCTTGGCATATACCTTCTATTTTGAGGCTCTCAACGGGGGGGGGTTGGGTCACTTCACCCAGTGGTACCACTTTAGCACCGCCCCTTGGGTGATCCATTTCAAATATATGGATCTCACAGTTACACAAGATCACTAAGTTTTTCATACCATTGGAGGTAAAAATGAAAGCAACTATTCTCAAAGGTGGCATGTCGGCCGCCGTACTATCGATGACCCCTGCTGCTGCTGTAGCTGGAGATAACAGCGGTGGCTCAGAATGGGACGGCCTATACTTTGGTGGACACTCTGGCATGGTCAAAGGTGCTGGCGATCTATCAACGATAACTTCTGGACCGCATACCTTCAATCAGGGCGGGGTCTTAGGTGGCTTTCAGCTGGGCTACAACTGGAGCTATGAAGAGTGGGTTTTCGGACTGGAAGCCGACTATACAGTAACTGATTTTCTCACGGCACACTCAGGCCATCGTCTCAGTATCGACTCGATAGCTACGCTCAGAGCGAGGTTGGGCATGGAACTAGACTCCGGGGATCTGGTGTACGCCACGGCCGGGGTAGGCTACATGCACGGAGTGAGCACCTCGACTGATGGTGGTGTAGACGACTATAAAGAAGACAGTTTTAGGTTCACAATAGGCGCGGGCTACGAGACGCATATAACCGAAAATTGTTCAGTAAAGTTGGAAGCAATTGACTTGATTGGATCAGATAGCTGGAGAGTTGGTTCCAACGACCGCAACGTTATCGACAATGTGTTCATGGCAAGAATCGGACTCAATTTCCATTTTTAGTGGAGTTGTCCAAGCACCCATTATTGTGTGCTCGTAACGTGTGACCGTTTGGTGCATTATCCCAATGCGGCCTGGTCACCGGAAAGATTTTCGTTATACTTGTCAGTTGTATCTCTAGGGGAGGTGGCCTATACCAGGTCACCTCCCCAACTTAATACAAACAGTCACCCCCGTTGAACAAATCAACCAAAGACGCTACCCTCTCAAAACCGTGTAGAGAATAAAAATGAGGTAAACCCATTGTCGTCAACAAGCCATCAACAACTGGACATCCAGCACCAAGCCACCACCCTTAAAGAAAGTCGACACCAGTTGCAAGAGGCGGAGACCCTACGACGAGAGGGCGACTATGACCGAGCTGAAGCCATTTGCTTGTCCCTGCTTCAAAAGTGCCCTAATTATTTTGGCGCCCTGCACACCATTGGCCTGGTCTATGCTGATAAGGAGCGGCCAAACGACGCCATTCGCTATCTTGTACAGGCGGCTATGATCAACCCACACAGCTGGATGACCCTAACCGCATTGGCGGGAGAATACCTACTACAAGACGCCAAGGAAATGGCCTCTGCAGCGCTTCAGCGCGCACTAGAAATTCACCCTTCCGATCCGGCAACGCATGTTACATTAGGAGAGGTGTCGCTGAGACAGCGGGACTACCTCCTAGCCTATCAGTCCTTCGCAAAAGCAATTGAGTTGGCTCCAGACCTGGAGGAGCCCTACCTCGGATTTGCAAAAGCATGCAATCACTTGGGTCGTTATGAAGAAGGCTCTGATGCACTGCATCGCCTACTAGAGTTCAAAGCTCCAACTCTCTCCATCATGGGACAAATTAGTCTCCTGCCGGGAACGTATCAAAGACGCGACCTACTGGCCGATTTGGATTCCATAAAAAATGAGCAGGCTCCAGATGATCTCGTGCACCAAGTGGGCGACGCATTCATTCGCTGCTATGCATTGGGGCAGCTGGGACGCTACGAGGAGGCCTGGCAATACGCCCTCAAAGGCAACCAAACAGTTGCCGCCGCCGCAAAGAATGAAATCATCATGGAACTCCAATCCACAGAAACACGCGTGCGTTGGTGTCAGGAGCAAATAGGCCAACTAAAAGGGCGCGAGATAAGCGACCCTAACTATCCAACTTCTCTGTTTATTCTAGGCCCTTCCCGCTCAGGAAAAACGACAACGGAATCTCTGTTTTCCTCGCAAGAAGGTGTAACAAGGGGTTATGAGAACCTCGCAATTAACAACGCGGTCACCACAGCCTATCAAATGGGTGGACTGATGAGCCTTCCCTCCCTAGGGCAACTTCCGGAACAGTTGTATCCAATCGTTAAAGATGTTTATCGAAAATTGTTGGGAGATGCCGCTCTAGTGACCAACACCTCACCCGGTCATATCTGGGACACGCCCTTCTTCTTCAAAGCAATTCCCAACCTTCGGTGTGTCTTTGTGAAGCGAAACCCCGAAGATCTTATGCTGAAAATATTTATGAAATACTATAACGAGGCCAACACGTTCTCCTACGATCTAAGGGCTCTACAGAAGTATTTGGCTCTATATTATAAGATGATCGACCTCGTGTGCGAGGCCTTTCCGACGCGCTGCAAGGTGATTCACTACGATCAATTAGTGGCAGATCCAAAGAAAAGCTTAGAGCAAATGTGTGCTCTGTGTGACATCACACCGGATTACTCTTCTCTGCCAGATATTCCCGATGACAGGGAGTGTTCGGCGCCTTATCGTCAGATGATGGCCGCGGAAATGGCTAACTCAATAAGTAAGCTATAGACTTGCTAGGAGGCGATCAAGCAGGACAGCGTCGGCGACCTGCGAGTTCTTGCTTTTGAGGTCTGTCTGATCGATGAGGACGAGAGCTCGCCGGAGCCGTTTTCCACCGAAGGTGCGTGCATTATTAAGGTGCTCATCAAGAATACGACCGCGCATGTACCTGAACTCTTGCGTTACCTCTTGTGCCGAGCCGCCCGAACTCATGATGCACCAGACCTGCAGGTCCGTCGCGATCTGATTCCGCAGCAGCCGCAGAAGTGCCGGCATGGCGGTGCCGTGAGCGAGAAGTTCTCGTCCGATTTCCATAGCCCGCCCCACGGAACCTTTAAACAGTTCCGCGGAAACGTCCCAGGCATTCACCGTGCTATTGACCCCACATATGGCGCGAACATCGTCGACTGTCGCCTCTGGGCGCTCTCCTAGATAGCAGGCTAGCTTTTCCAACTCGCGTTGTAGTCGCGTTTTATCCGTACCGATCTGCTGCACAAGGAGTAGACCTGCTTGCGCAGCGAGAGTCTTGCCCTGCTTTTTCATCTCTTGCACGACCCATATGGGGATCTGCTTTTCCAGTTCCCACTGCTTGAGTTCCGGCATATCGAGAAGCAGTCCGGTCTCCACCAGCCTCTTGTAGAGGCGTGTTGAGCCGTTAAGCTTTTCACCCACTAAGATAAGGCGGCGACCAGGACGCATGACGACCTCCGCGAGGAGGTCCAAGAGCGGTTTTTTTATTTTCTCTAGGGTTTTGATGATCAGCGGACCACTCTCGCCAAAAAGCGACTGACTTTCCAGCTCTTGAGCGACGAGTTGCGGCGTGGCGCTTTCCGCGCAGAGGGTGGTCCCACCGTGGCCCACTCGAGCGAGTGCCGCCTCTCTATCGGCCGGCTCCTTAGCAAGAATCGCGATCGCACGAACCTCATCCGACAGCGCCTTATAAAATCCTTCGAGTGCCGTTACTTTCATGGCCAATAACCTGTGTCGAGTCCGGACGTATTGCGCAGCGAATAGTAAGAAATAAGCAATCCGAAGCTTGCCTCATAGTAGTCGCGACGTGCCCGTGTTAGGCTTGTGGTCGCATCGCGGTACTCCAGCGGAGTAATCTCACCCACATCGCGGCGATCCTGTGCCTGTCCCAGCGACTCCTCTGCAAGCTTTACGCTATCGCGTGCTGCTACAAAGGTGCGGAGCGCCTGCTCGATCTCGTAAAACCGATTACGTACTTGCGCTTTCGCTTCATGAATCGCATCCTCATACCTCAGCTCGGCAGCGTTCCTTCCGTGGTTCCGCTGCCAGATCACATTCTCCCTCTTTAAACCATCGAAAAGGACCCAGTCGAGTCCAACGCTCATCTCCCAAAAGGAGTTATTGACCAGCACCGTGCTACTGCCCGTATTGCGATTGACAAACGTAGCGGAAGCTCCCACGCTTGGAGCGTATTGTGCTAGGGCTTTACGTGACTCACGTCGCGCTCGCTCTAGGGCTAATCTTTGCTGTTCAATTTCAGGGCGATTTGAAAGAGTGACGCTTTCCCAGTCCCACACCTCCTGATCCGTGTAGAGCTCATTCCCCTTTTCGTATCTCTCCAGCCACTCCACCAAGAGCGGAATGTTCTCAATTGAGATCTCCTTGTCGTCCGGTTCCAGGGAGCGAATCGGATCCTCCCCCATGATGCGCATGAGGTCATTTCGCGCCTGCTTGGACTCCCTTAAGACACGGTAGTATTCGCGCCTCGCATTTTGCGTACTTACCTTACTCTGGTTCACATCGAACGCCGTCGCCTCGCCCGTCTCGCGACGCCCCTCTTCACGTTCCGCAGCTTCCATCAGAAGGCCTATGTTTTCAGCCTCCACCTTCACCTGCTGATCGCTCAGAACCACCACATAATAAGCCGTACGCAGCTGAAATAGCACCTCGTTGTGGAAGCCAAGGACATCGTTCTCTCGCTCACGCAGCTCCGTCGTGCGCAATTTGACATCGTAGTAGACATTTGGATCAAAAACCGTTTGTGAAAAACGAAGTCTGCTTGAGAGGCTTGTCGAGTACCCGGTATTGCCACTACCCGCTGTGCGAAATCCATCCGCTGCAAAGGTAGCACCCGGGTACCATCCCCCTTGCGCCTGCCGGCGCAGGTAGAGCGCCTCCATCTTCTGCTCACGGGAGATCTGCAAACTCTGATTGTTGCGCAGGGCGAGCTCCTCCGCCTCTTGAAGCGTAACCGCTACGAGGCAGACGGGCAGAAGAAGCGAAAGCAGCAGCATTGGACATCTCATAAGAGAAAAGCGTAACTTAGGAGTCTGATATTTGTCTACGTAACCTAAAGTTGAGCAGAACAATCGCACTGTAACGATTATTTAACCGCGAAGACACCTTCCTTGCGCCCAGCTTGCTGCGAGAAAGTTAGGCTGGCGGTGCCACGAGGTTTGGATGACAAGCTTGTCATCATGTTTAGCCGGCTTTCTATGGCGAAGTTGGATGTCCCGAACAACAAAATGTATCCCTTGCTGAAAGAGAGAGGTTAGCTTTTCGATTCCAATTGCCTCTTCCCTCGCCCTCTCGAAAAATTTTAGGTAATTCGCGTGATAGACGAACCCTGTGAAGTCTGTATCTTCATAGTATACGGTGACTTCGAAGGGTTCGTGCGACATGCTCACGGGCTAAATGGAAAGTGGCTTCCGATTTCTGCGGGTTGGAGCTCCGTTAGGTCCTTGTTGACCTCTTTGCGAAGCATTTCGAGCGTGCGCTTGCCGAGCATCTTGCGGAGGACCCCTAGAAACTGTGGGGAGCTTGCCAGGTAGAGGCGATCGTAGCCACTATCTTCTCCAGCCGCGTTGAGGTGAGCAGCAACGAGCTTTGCAAATATCTCGCGATCGTGCTCCTTAGCGGACTGACTCGCGCCCATGGCGTCGCTGCCGCTTCCGGCACTCGGAAAACTTCGTCCACTTTTGTCAGTAACCATATCCCTTTCATGGAGGCGAGCCTCCGGGTCGACCAGGGTTTCCACCTCTAGCAGGGTCAGACCCTTTTCCAATTCAAAAATACGTGCACGACTACTGTTGCAGGCAACGACCCAAGTCTTCATTATTCTTTCCTTGTAGTTCTTCTTCCAGTTCCTCGTCGTAAGCGCCCTGGTCAAGACCATGGTTGGTCTTTTCCCAGTAGAAGGGGTTGGTAAAAAGCTGAACCAATCCCTTCCACGCTCCGATTGAGATCATGACCCAATAGAGCGGCATTGTCAATGCATGAGGCACCAGCCACTTTTCTCCTCGGTACAAGCAGGCCGCTACGTGGGTTGCGACAAATAGCAAGTTGGTGAGTGTCAGTAGGATAATGATTCCGAAGAAGCCAAGAGAGAGTGCTGTAAGAAAATAGTCCTCTGCCGGCCCGTAGTAAAAGAGCGGCCATGCTCGGATTTCAAATCCCTTGATCATCGTGACATATGGCAGCACTTGCTCCGCAGGCTCCGCTGCCATTAGGTCCCACGCGGAGGCTCCTTGCCACATTCCTACAGCGAGAAGGGTTCCGTAAAGCAAGGCCATCGCCCAGAAAAAGAGATTGAGGACCATCATAAGTGCCGAGCCGCCAACGCCAAGGAAGAACCCGATGAAGCCACGAAGGCCGAGAGCTTTAAACGTTTGGACCGAGTAACGCATGTGTGTGAAGTGTGTCTGGAAGTAGCCCTTTACCCATCGCGAGCGCTGTCGGATCCAATTCCACGCATCACTATTGGCCTCCTCCCAGGTAGTCGATTCCAACATACGTGTCTCGTAGCCCGCCTTGTAGACTTTGACTCCCAGATCGCAGTCCTCTGTCACGTTAAACGGATCCCACCCCCCAAGTTCTTTCAGAACGGACGTGCGAAAGTGGTTACTCGTTCCTCCGAGAGGAATGGGCACATTCATTCGCTGCAATCCCGGTAGGAGAAGATCGAAATGCGTCGTATATTCGATTGTAAACCAGCGCGTCAGCCAGTTCTGTCTTGCATTGAAGTAGTTGAGCCGCGCCTGCAGACACGCCACCTTTTTGGGAACTCTTGCAAATGCCAGCACCATCTTTTTTAGCTGATCGCGCTCTGGGCGATCCTCCGCATCGTAGATCACGCAGAACTCCCCCTTGGCGCGTTTGAGTCCGTGATTGCACGCCTTCGGCTTCGTTTTGGGCATGGAATCCGGCACAACAATGACCTCATACGTGCCTGGCAATTTCAGTCGCCTCACCGCCCGTTGTGTCTGCGTATCGTCTTCTTCCAAAAGGAGTTTGATGTCGAGTTTTTTTGCTGGGTAGTCGAGTTTGTTGATGGAACGAATCAGCTTATCTGCAATATTCGCCTCTTTGTATAAAGGCACTAAGATTGTCACCGTTGGAAGTGACTTGTTATCTATTTTGCTGAGCTCGCGCTCCGTCACACGAATCGTCGGATCACTTTGCACCGTACGTAGAGCAGCAAGGGATCGAAAAAGAGCGATCCCGAGGTAGATCACGGCGCAAGCTAAAGAGAAACTATAGAGGAAGAGGTCCCATCGCCACAAAAAGAGCAAGAGGCCAGCCGCTCCCATAAGAAGAAAGACAAGTTTCTGTCGAAGTTGCAAAGGAACGAAAGCCGACTCGCGGGGGTGCGCCTCGATGTATTCGAGCGTGACACTATCGATATTCATAGGGTCACAAGATTAGCCACCCAGGCGCTTTTTGTCCATTATTGCCAGGTATGCCATGATGGCACGCATGAAGAACATCCTACTCTTTATTTTTTTACTCGCAGCTCGAACAGAAGCACTCGAGCTGGTCACCTTTCCCCAAGCGGTTATTCAAGGGGATGTCGCCATATTTATTGGGCGAACAGCAGATGATCGGCCCGTTGAAACGGCGTTGAATGAAGTCCCTTTGTCAACAGAGACCCCCGTTGATGGCAAGCTAGAGTTCCATTTGAAGCTCACCCATGGTGGAGTACTCACCTTTCAGCAAGGGGACGTTCGCCACTCCTTTCGAGTGACCTCGCCGGAAGAAGATCTTATTTTGGAGCAGCGTGGCGGATTTCTCTTTTCCGAGGAGACTCCCGTCATTTTGCTTCCCCGCCCCATCGGCCGCTACCTTGGCCGCATCGGATGGGAGGCGCTTGGCGTACTCGGCAATCTCATCTCGTGGAAATACCAGCCCGAGGACGGCGTCACCTTGCTCACCGCGCACCATCGCCAGGAGGGCTTTCAAGAGGAGTGGCGTCGACTCACCCCGCCTGCAAGTCTTTTTGAAACAAAGGAGATGATTGCTACGCTTACAGGCGCCCCTTCATCTGAAGTACTGGTGGTCGCCCCCTCGGCAAATGATCTCGAACGCGGAGTGGAAGGCGAACTTTTTCAGACGCAACTCGCCTGGCTTCTGCAGTGGGCCGGCGCTCACGGCTATAAGCAGCGCTACCTCGTGAATCTACCCCTTACCGCCGAGCAGTTTGCCCGCTTTCCCCTCATCACCCGAGAGATGCGCCTCACTGCAGCGTCAGCTAGTGCTACGTTCATCAACGTCACAGAAAAAGAAAAGAATTGGGCTGACGGGGTTGCTAGGGGCCTACAGAAAGGAGGCGTGCGATGAGGTGGATTTCTTTTTTCCTTCTACTGTCAATATCTCTACACGGAGAAAAATGGACCTTTTCGACGCAGCCTTCGTCCTTTTATGAGCAAGCGGTGGGCTCTGACTGGCGCGACATTGAAGCGATTGAGGTGGAGGTTCGACTAAAAGCTGTGCCCGAAACGGGGGCAAAACCGATCTTTCTGAATGCCTTTCTCAAGTCACACAAAGGGTGGTGGTTTGAGGCGGTTGATCCACTACAACTCAATGGCGAAAAGCAGACCATCTATCTTCGACTCGATAGAGAAAGTCCCGACTGGCAAACACATGAACTGGTCAGACCCTTTGGTACGGACATCCTCCGCTGGCTCGACAGCTGGGGTCTCAGGGCGTTCAGTGAGGACCAATTTAAGGGCGAAATCAAGATCGGACGAGTGAAACTGCATCGCACAAAAAGCAGATCCTATGAAGTTAGCTCCTACCACCTACCCCAAGAGGCAAATGTGGGCACCATTGCCCCCATTCAATTCCGCCTCCACTCCGCAGTAAAAGATCCGTTCAACAGCGAACGTATTCAAGCGCACCTCATATGGGAACAGGGCGAAAAGAAGGGGCGTGTCCCTGCCCACTACCGGCAAAGCTTCGTAACGCTACACCCCCCAACACATGCAGAGCCCTCGCTTCTGCCGTTTGAGCTCCCCACATGGCAAGCGAACTGGGTTCCGGAGCGCGAAGGGGTGGTCCAGCTTTCTCTGGAATACGCGATCGATGGACGCACCTACGGCGAAGATTTAGGCTCTGTTACCGTTGAACAAGCGATCGACCAAACGCCAGTACACGCCAAGCGCGACACCCCCCACCTGCAGGCGGCCTCGCCCCTAGTTGTTTTCAACTGGGAAGGGTCCAAATGGACCGCAACCTCGCCTCAAATGTTTTGGCGGATGCCCATGGATTGGATTTATACCAGTCATGGACAGGGTGAATTTGCTCAGGAGCCCGCTTGGGAACTCGAGCAAGAGATTGCCTCCACGGAAGCGCCACACCCCATTCTTTTGGTCGACGACAGCGAGATCGATGACCAAGGGGGATTCTCCTGGACGTCTCTCAAGAAATGGGAAGTTGACGACTACGGGTTCCATTTTTCAAATGGAGAACGACCTACCGAGTGGAAAGAAACCAAGCGCCTACTCGTCAATCGCGCACGCTATCTTTGGGCTCGCTACGGGCACTACTCTCAGGTCAGCGGACTCCTCATCGCCTTCAAAACTCTTCCTTTGGAGTGGGTAGCGGAGCTAATTGGGGCGCTTCCCGATGTGCCCATCATGAGCACTCATCCGCGCCTCTACCCCCAAAATAAAGTACGCCATATTGATTTGGGCAGCTACTGGCAGCTCCATCCGGACCTCGGCAATGCGGAGACGACCATCAAGCAGACAGGTTCCGGGCCTGTTCTAAGCGCTCAAGGTCCTGGCTCCGTTTCTGCCATGGCAAGTGCGACGGTGCAGCACTGGGCCGACGCCGAGCTTTTTCTTGTCGATGTTCGTATTCCAAAAAGCGGCGGAGAGTGGACCAAAGTCCATTGCCGCCTCATGACGCGCAATGGACGGATTTTTCAATCGGGTCTACATGTCGTAGATCCCGGAAAATGGACCCGGCTTATTATTCCGCTAGACGACCCTGACCAGTGGCGTTGCGAGCAAGACTCAGAAGCCAAGCTTACGGCTACCGAGCGGCTAAACATCAAAGAGGTGGCTCTCGAGTACTTCGTCGACAACGACCAGCCCATTGCACTTACTATTGGTCCAGCTGAACTCCTACTGCCTCTAGAACCGCCTCCCCTCGCCATATCAGATCTGACCATAGACGAGACGACTCCACTCACCTATGAAAAAGTAGAGTTCGATTTCCTCCTTTCTCGGAGCTTTCACAATCCCTATGACCCAAGGGAGATCGAGGTCAGATTAGAGGCCACCACTCCTAGTGGGCGCGTCATTTTGCAACCCGGCTTTTACTACGAACCATGGGCAATTGAGCGGCAAGGCGATCAAGAGGTCATGACCGAATCTGGAACTCCATCATGGAAAGTTCGATTTAGCCCAATGGAGTCCGGAACCTACAACTGGCGTCTCATCGTCAAATCAAGCGGGGAGGAAGTGGAGAAGAGTGGCTCGCTTACAGCAAATGCGTCCGATCATCACGGATTCATACGCAGCTCCAAAACTGACCCACGTTACTTCGAATACGACGACGGCACCCTCTACTACCCCATCGGATTTTGCACACGGTCTCCCTGCGACCAACAGCCACGATCCTACTCCAAGCACACCCTGGCCGCAGCCGACCGCTCCAACCTTCTTGGTTGCTTCGCCTACGAAGAGTGGTTTCAAAAAATGTCCCAAAATGGGATCAACTTCAGCCGTATTTGGATGTCGCCATGGTGGCTCGGACTCGAGTGGAACGCCACCTACCCGGACTATCATGGCCTCGGCTACTACAATCAGAAAAATGCTGCACGCCTCGATCAGCTCCTAGCCTGGGCAGAAGAGTACGGCATCAAGATCAACCTCGATCTACTCACCCATGGTCAGCTCAGTAGCAACGTCAGCGCCGAGTGGCTAGAAAATCCTTTGTGTAAGGCACAACCTGGTGGGATCGTCGATTTCGCCACGGAAGCGTTTGAAAATGAGGAAGCGATTCACTTGCACAAGCAGCGGCAGCGTTATATGGCCGCACGCTGGGGACACTCCAGCAGCCTGTTTTTTTGGGGGGTCTCAACCGAAGTCGAGTGGATGGAACCTTTTTCAAGAGCCCTTTCAAAGGTCTACGAAGATACACCAGTGAATAGTCCCTTTACCCCACGCCCCTACCGCAACGAGAGCTATCGTCCCATTGGCGAAGCGTGGCTTGCCGACGTGACCCGATCCCTTCGCAAGCACGATGGCCACTCACACCCCACAACTGTGCAGTACTCCTGGGTGAACAACGGCAAGGATGCCTGGCAGAACGACGATTACGAAGTGATTTACAACAACGCCTACACCACCTTTGCAACGGACTGGGAACGCAGCGGCATGCGCGGCAGCAAGGGCGTTGCGGAGAGCATGTACCTTTATGAGAACTTCTTCACCAACATTAAAAAGCCGGTATTGCTAGCAGAATGGGGTGGACACTATAGCAAGAACAAAGAGAGTCACCTCATTGCCGAGCTGCATACAGGGACATGGACAAGTTTCATGATTCCACTAAGTGGGAGCACAGGGTACTGGTGGCACAATCTTGTTGACGCACGTGACCTCTTTCACCACCTAGGCGCACTCGCCAAGTACGCTGCGGGTGAGGAACTCCGAGGGCAGGATCTACGGACAGAAGTCGCACGCCATGCACTTCCCAACCGCCAGCGCTCCGGATTCGTCCTAGCAAACACCAGTACGCTTTACGGTTACCTCTTCCATGATACAATCAATCATACCAATAGCTCCAGAGTGGCTAACGGGTGGGACGACGACACCTTTCCAGAATCCGGTGAGGGAGCCCTTTTCGCTCCTGACCAAATGGAAAATGGAAGTTACCTAGTAGAGTACTGGAACACCTTCACAGGAGACATCGTAGGAGAGCAGTCCTTCGTGTTATCCGATGAGTCGCGCGAAATTCCAGTGATGAATCACCGTGTCGACCTAGCCCTTAAGGTACGGAAAGCGTAGGGCTACGTAGCGCCTGAATGAGATTGTTCTTCCAAACCCACTATAGCAACCGCAAATAAAGCAATCGTTGAGACAAGGCTGGCCACCAAACCAGCCTTCAATCCATTTCTTCCCACCAGCCCTACCAGCAAGGCTGGTATACAAACCACAACACGGCCAACCCAGGAAGATTGAGTCCAAAAGTGCCGACTAGCAAAAGAACAAATATTTGAGCTAGATCGCATAAGAGCAACAGAGGCAAGCAAACCTGCTGTCGACACTAGAAAAGGAGGTAAATCTTTTTCTATCGACTCCTTACAAATAAGGCGCCGGACCACATAAGTCGAGCCTGAGGTCACAAGAATGCTTGTAACTGGGTATGTTACTGCAAAACGACAGACAGTGCCTGCAACTGCTAAAGGACTTACGGAAGCCATATTTCTCTCCTAAAATAAATACATCAAAAAACGTTCTAACATCAAAACGGATTGAAATCAAGAAGAAATTAACGCCCTCTAACCCAAAGCGTAAGCTAATTTTCCCCGAAGCGAGGTTCCGTGGTACAGAAGATAGCCATACCAAACAAAAAAACCGTCGAAGCAAAGCTACCCACAAGCCCAACCGTACAACAGCCGCTTCCCAGCAGCCCTCCGGCCAGGGCCGGTATAGCAATAACTGTCCGGCCAATCAACGAAGGTTGAGTCCAAAAGTACTGGCTAGAAAAATTATAAAGGCTTCTGCCAAAGCGAAACATAGCGGCAGTGATAACCAGGCCTGACGTCGCTTGAAGAAGAGAAATGGAATCCGTTTTAAGAGGTTCCTTCGAGCAAAGTCTCCGAACTACATAAACAGAACTTCCCGCAACCAGCAGGCTCGTCACCGGATACGTTGTTGCCAGATGAAACGCACAATTTGCAATTGAAACCGGACTTATCGCCGCCATATCTCTCCCCCTAATTTAATCCATAAAATCCAGGAACCTAACACCAATCGGCCGCACAATCAATCGTTAATTTTACTCAAATAAACTGCCGAAGCTTGTCACATGCCGGTGTAAGTTTTGGAAGCGCATCCGGCGCTGCCCACATCCACTCGTCATACTCACTAGAGAGGACCACCTGTGGCTCTTCGAGGAGCTCCACGCGAGCGCAGATGTCCGCGCATGGTGCCACGAGATCATGTAGGATTGCAAAAGGGACGATTTCTGAGTCCGTTACAATCCCCAACTCCTCCCTGAGTTCCTCTCGGAGCTGATCGCGCCATGAGACCGCGTGTTCCGTATCGAGAGATCCTGATGGAGCAAATTCCCATTCGCCCGGATATTGAGTAACCTTCATGCTCCTCTTCGCCACGAGAATTTGCTCATCGAACAGGACGACTGCCATCACAGCGAGTGGCATGACCCCCAATTGCGCGCGAAGAGCAGGTTCGTGCGTCGCTGCAAACACCTGTCGGTAGTCAATTTCCTTCGCCACAATGGTTTCTTCGTGCAGCGCAATGCAACTCAGGACCCGACCATTGAACATTCCATCGCCCTTGCCACGCCAGATATCGTCCACCTCATCTTCTAAGCGCTTTGGAAGTGACTGTGGCGTTTCCACCAGGTCGATGGTCAAGCGTGTAATCGGAGTTACAATGTAATCACTCATTGGCTTCCAGTCGACTTGTAAGGTCTGACCACCCGCTTGCCGTAGCAAGGATCCCCTCTGGGGGCAGCAAAGGGGTAGTGCCCTCGTGTTGAATCAAAATTGTGCGTATGCCAGCGCCCTGAGCCGAAGCAATTCCCTGAAGAGAATCCTCAATGGCAACACAGCCCTCTGCCGGAAGTCCCGCCACCTCGAGCGCACGCTCGTAGATCGCCGGATCAGGCTTGCTTCGCGGCAACCCCTCTGGCGTGACGCACGCCGCAAATGCATTCGTGAGTCCATGTGAGGCCAAAAAAGCGGTCGCAAGTGGACGCTCAGCCGACGTCACTAAAAGAAGGCTCTTGCCAGAACTTCGCGCCCTTTCAATAAAAGTCAGTGCCCCAGGAAAGAGCGCCGTATGGCTAACATAGCACCGCTTGGCAAGAGTGCTGTAGTCCCGGTACAGATCTGAAAAAGGCGTACGAATCTGATGACGTAGAGCCAGCTGCTGCACCACTTCTGGCAACGACGGACCATTCAACTGCGAAAATTCAAGCTCACTTCCTTGGCGACCATGGTTCGATAAAAACGTCTGATAAACGTAATATAGCGTAGGCAATGTATTGGCGAGTGTGCCATCTAGATCGATAAGATAGGCTTGAGGTGCTTCGTAGCTACTATCCATTCCACCTCTCCGTGTTCTGTGTTCGAATAAAAGCTAACATAGCAATAAAGTGGCTACGGTGCAAGAGGGTCTCAGCGCAATTTTTGGGGCCGTGTCTGCTTATCGCACGTATAACGCACGTTTTTGGTGCCAGGTCTCAG